>CATPBN010000275.1 GCA_955652635.1 uncultured Gemmatimonadaceae bacterium | reverse complement strand
TCGACGTACCGAGAGCCATCGTTGTCGCCTATTGGCATTCAGCACGTTATTGTGAACGGTGTGTCAGTGGTCGCGAATGCGCGGGCAGTCGAGGGGGTAGCACCGGGGAAGGCAGTACGGGCACCAATTGAAGGCGGAAGGGCGTTGCGGTGGGTCGCTGCAGCGCACTGATTACGAGGGGATCGACACCTTCGCAGGCCGGACCTCGTAAGAAATCGTAGCTGTCAGAACTTCCGCATACGTCACCAATGCCGGAATCGGATCATGAATGTCCTCGCCGACGACATGGCAATCGCAATCGTTTTTGCAATAACAGGCTGGATGCTGAAAACGTGGCTGAGCCATCGGGAGATGAAAGGGCTCTCGATAACAAAGGACGGCTTGGCGACATCGGATGACCGGCTTGCGCGCTTTGAACAGGCGGTCGAAGCGATCGCGATCGAGATCGAACGCGTACGGGGAGGACAACATTACGTCACGAAGCTTCTCGACGCGCGCGCGCAGCCGCTGCTCGAAGGAGCGCCGGTGCCGGCGCGCCGATAGACACGCCTACTTGACGGAGACCACATGCCCCACGGCAAAATCTGTTATTTGGAAATACCCGCGAAGGCCCCCGAAGCCTCCGCCGACTTCTACAGCACCATCTTCGGTTGGAAGATCAGGAAACGGGGAGATGGGGCAGTTGCTTTCGATGACACTGGTGGCGTTAGCGGGACGTGGGTAAAGGAGAGCGATCGAACACCGGATGAGCACACGCGGACTTATATCATGGTAGACGACATCGCCGACACTTTGAAGCGGATCGAGACCGGGGGCGGCCGGGTGCTGACGCGCCGTACCGGCATCGGCTCGGGTATGGGCGCCTTTGCCGTGTTCGCGGATCCCGTGGGAAACGAGTTCGGTCTATACGAGGAGCCGAGTCCCTGAGTGCGTGAGCGTGTCTCGAACGCCTAGCGGGCCACGCCTTCGAAGGTTGCAGTCAACACACCAAACAGGAACTGATCGCCCTTTGCATCCGGATTCCTGAAGACCAGATACAAGTCGTGCAATCCCGACGTCGGCTTGAGCGCCGTGCGAAGTTGTGACGGGCGCGCGCTGGTGTCGGTGGTCGGACTAATCAGCTCACTCTCGCCCAACATGGGACCGGTCGCCGAATCGAGATGCACTTCGATCTTCCCGCCCTTGGCCTGGTATTGAGCCGGCGCCGCCGCTGCGAAAACCATCGCGGCAATTCCTGTCAGGTCAATCTGCTTCAACGCCACGGATCCGCCCGACCGATTCACGACTGTGACCTGAACCGGCACCCCCGGCACGCTCTGCTTCTGCACTCCTTCCGAAAGTTGCCCGGTCGCGACCACCACGCTCGGCGAATGGAGGACGATCGTCTTCTCCTTCGTGATCGCGGGCATCCCGTTCGCGCCGCGGTCCGTGTACGCTGCGCGCAGGACTATTTCCCCGTGTGGCGCATCACGCGACCCAGCTGGAGGGACATATGCGCCTCGGTCAGGGAGTGACGCTGCGCTCGGCTTCCGGTCGGCGAGGCTCATGATGTAGGCGAGCATTGCGGTGGCCTGCTCGTCGGTGAGCGCGGGATGCGCGGGCATCGTCACCTGGCCCCACACACCGGTTCCCCCTTCGCGGATCTTTCGCACGAGACGCGCGGTCACCGAACTGTCGTTGTGATACTTCCGCGCGACATCCACGTACGCGGGGCCGATGGATTTCCTGTTCAACTGGTGGCAGGAGAGGCAGTCGTTCGCTTCGATCAGTTTCCTCCCCGTCGCATGCGCGTTCTCACCCGGTCGAGGCGCGGTCGCCGTTCCGCTCGACGCGATCCCCTCCTTCAGGTACTCCGCCGTTACGCTCACCCGACGCGCCGGGATGGTTCCACTCCGTAGCGAGCCGTCCTCACGATCCGTCACACTGACCGCATAGCGGATCGGAATGCCGGGGAAGAAGAATGACCGGTTGCTGCCAATGAGATCGATATCGACGTTGGGCGGCTCGTTGCCAGCCGTGATCTGCACGTCCGCCGTCGAGTACGCGCCGTGAGGATCGATCGCCGTGAGCGACGCTGTGTACACGCCCGGTTGAGTAAAAGTGAACGACGGGTTGGGTTCGATCATCCTCGTCAACACCGTATCGCCCTGCCGACGGATGGTCCACACGTACCGCAGCGAATCCTCATCGAGGTCCATAGTGCCCGCCGAGGAAAGCTTGACCTGCATCGGGAGCGCGCCGGCGGGCTGATCGACTGCGGCTGCGACTATCGGCTTCCGATTGCCTCCATTGTATTCGATGCGGACGAGGCGAGCGTCGTCATTGCCCTTGAACCAGATGGTCCCATACTCCAGCAGGTACAGGTCTCCGTTGGGGGCGAATTCCATCTCGATCGGAGCGCTGAACTTCTCGTTCGGCATGAAGCGCTCTAGGGATACGAGGTCGCCTTTCGCATCCATGGTGACTGCCATGATCCAGTGCCGCATCCATTCGTAGATGAAGAGCTTTCCGTCGTAATACTGCGGGAATGGTCTGGCTGCGCTGCGGAAGTCGTCGCGGTGGAAGACCGGACCTGCCATCGAGGCTCGTCCTCCGCTGCCGACAATCGGGAACTCCCGTGACGCCGCGTACGGGTACCAGATGAAGGCGCCACGTGCGGGCGGCAGCTCGTTGAGGCCGGTGTTGTTGGGGGAATTGTTGATCGGATGCGCTGGATCAAACTTCTCTCCGGGCACCACCGTCACTGAATCCGAGAACGTAGTTCTATAGTACGCCTGGTTATCGGCGACGAAGTACGGCCAGCCGTAGTTGCCGGCGCTTCGCGCCTGGTTGATTTCATCGTAGCCCCTCGGGCCGCGCCCCACCGAGTCTACGTTCGCATCTGGGCCGACGTCGCCCCAGTAGAGGAACCCGGTATGAGAGTCGAACGAGATCCGATAAGGATTACGATGCCCCATCGTATAGATCTCGGGCCGGGTCTTGGCTGTGCCTGGCGGAAAAAGGTTTCCTTCCGGGATGGTGTAAGTACCATCAGGTTCTGGATGGATGCGGATGATCTTCCCGCGCAGGTCGTTCGTGTTCGCGGCCGATTTTTGCGCGTCCCATGGCATACGCCCCGGCCGTTCGTCGATGGGCGCGTAGCCGGACGCGAAGGGATTGGAATTATCGCCGGTGGAGACGTAGAGATTGCCCTTGCCGTCGAAGGCGATGGAGCCGCCGGTGTGACAGCACTTCAAGCGCTGAGTGCCCACCTCGAGGAGAATTTTTTTCGAGACGAGGTCGAGCGAGTCTCCTTGCATGTGGAAGCGAGCGAGCACGTTCTTCGACTCGGGGCCGGCAGGCGAGTAATACATGTAGATCCAGCCGTTCGTGGCGAAGCCGGGATCGGCGGCTAGTCCGAGCAGGCCGTCTTCGGCCTGACTGCTGTCCGCGTATTTCGTGCTGACGGGGATCGTCGCGATCCGTCTCACGCGACCGGTCGCCGGCGAATACAGGTTGACGTAACCGTGTCGCTCGATGAAGAGCACACGCTCGCCGGGAAGGACGGCGAGCTCGACGGGCTCGTCTAGCTTCTCTGCGAGAACGACTTTGGTGAAGCGATTTTCCTCTGGCCGTGCGCGGCTGAAATCGATCTTCTTCCCTGTTCCCATCGCATAGCGC
>CATPBN010000274.1 GCA_955652635.1 uncultured Gemmatimonadaceae bacterium | reverse complement strand
TGCCGTGGCTCGTGAACACCGCGTTCCTGCACTCGATCATGGTGCAGGAGAAGCGCGGGATGCTGCGCAAGTGGAACGTCACGCTCGTCGTGTCGGCGTTCCTCCTCGCGATCTTCGGTACGTTCATCACGCGCAGCGGCGTGATCTCGAGTGTTCACTCGTTCGCGCAGTCACCGGTAGGGAAATGGTTCGCGGGATTCCTGGTTCTCGCGATCGTCGTGACTGCCTATCTCGTCTCGACGCGACTGCAAGATCTGAAATCGACCGCCGAGCTCGAGAGCATGGTGAGCCGCGAGGCCGCGTTCCTCTACAACAATCTCGTGCTCGTTGGAATCGCGTTTTCGGTCTTGTGGGGGACGCTCTTCCCGATCATCAGCGAGGCGGTGCGCGGCAACAAGATCACGGTGGGTCCGCCCTTTTTTAATACGGTGAACATCCCGCTCGGACTGCTGCTGTTGCTGCTCACGGGAATTGGCCCTTTGATTGCCTGGCGTCGCGCGTCGGTCGCGAATCTCAGGCGGCAGTTCCTGATTCCGGTGAGCGTCTCGATTACCGTAGGCGTTCTCTTTTTTGCATTCGGAGTGCACAACCTTGCCGCGCTGCTCTCGTACACGTTTGGCGGGCTAGTAGTCGCTACCATAGTACAGGAGTTCTACAAAGGGGTCGGTGCGCGGCACCGGATGTATGGTGAGTCGAGGGTCATTGCGCTGCCAAGACTCATCGCGCGCAATCGTCGCCGTTACGGCGGGTACATCGTGCACCTCGGCGTCGTCGTGGTCTTTGCGGCATTCGCGGGGCTCGCATTCAAGCGCGAGTTCGATCTCAACCTGAACGCCGGTGATGCCAAGACAGTTACCGATGCCTGGGGACACAACTGGACCTTCGTCAGTCAGGGGATCTCGCGCTACAACGTCCTGAATCGCGAAGTCACTGCGATCGCGCTCGACGTCACGCGCGATGGAAAGCACGCGGGCGTCATCACCAGCGAGAAGCGACAGCACGTCGATTCCCGAGGTGCACCGACGTTCGAGCCGTCGACTGAAGTGGGGATCATGGGATCCTTCAAGCAGGACGTGTACGTCGTCCTTGCCGGGGTGCGTGGCGCCAACGATGCCGAGATTCGTGTCACCTTCAATCCCTTGGTGCGATGGGTGTGGCTCGGTGGCGCACTCATGGCGCTGGGCGGACTGGTTGTGATGTGGCCTGCCGCCGACAAGCAGCGCGTGCAAGGCGGGTACGCGGCAGTTCTCAAGCCGCGACATCTCGGCGATCAGGTACCCGATCTGGTGGGGGCGTGACCCAGCGCAAAGAACTAATGAGTCGGCGAAGCTTTATGCTCGCCGTCCCGGCGCTCGGATTAATCGCGGCCGCATTTCCGCGGCGCATCCTGGCCGCGCAGGCAGCGGTGCAGACATTCAACGGCCCGATGGCTGACGCCGATGCGGTCTACAAACCGGTGACGCTCGCGCCTCAGCCAAACGCAAAGCCGTCCATGACGGATGCCCAGCGCGACGATCTCGAGCACCAGATCCACTGTCAGTGCGGATGCAATCTCGATGTATACACATGCCGCACGACTGATTTCGCGTGCAGCGTATCGCCGGCGATGCACAGCGATGTGATGGGCCTCGTCGACGGGGGGCATGGCGCGCAGGAGATTCTCGCCGCGTTCAAGGCTGTGTACGGTGAAAAGGTGCTGATGGCGCCAGTGAGAAGCGGATTCAATCTGGTCGGGTACACGATGCCGTTCATCGCACTCGGGGCCGGCGCAATAGGCATCGCCGCACTGCTACGACGGTGGAAATCGCGTTCGCGGCAGGAAACATTGGTTGCTCATTCGCACGTAGATGCAACGGAAGGAGAGCTCGCCGCTCTCGACGCTGCGGTCAGGAAGGACGGATGACGGCGCTTCTGATTGGTACTGCGCTCGCGGTGGCGTCGCTCTGCTTCGTGCTCTACCCCCTCTTTCGCACGGACATTTCAGTCGCACCGCGGACCACAGCAGCACTCGGTAGTCAACGCAGTGCGAAGCCGCGGCAAAGCCACGCCGTCGATGCGCTCCGCGAGCTCGAGTTCGACCGCGAAACCGGCAAGATCTCGGACTCGGACTACGAGCCGCTCAAGGCGCGTTATACCGAGCAGGCGCTCGCGGTGATGCGGGCCGGAACCGCCGCGGTATGCGAAAAATGCGGGCCCCGCCCCGAGCGCGACGCGGAATTCTGCTCCAACTGCGGCGCCGCTCTCATCAGTTAGGCAGATCGTCAGAAGCGAGTCGAGGTCAGCTTCACATCGGACCTCGCCCACGCAGCGGCAAACCGTCGACGCGCGTCAGAATCGTCCCGACCCTGAGCTTTCAGGCTCGCCGCCAATCCGTAGAGCGACCATCCGTTATTTGGATTCCGACGCAAGTCCTCATTGAAGACGCGCTCTGCGTCGCCTGCTCGACCAGCAGCGAGAAGTGCAGCGCCGAGCGACTCACGCACGGGATAGTACCATGGCGGGGGCTCGTCATAGCGGAGCCCGTCCTGAAGCCTGACTGCGTCTTCGAGATGTGGAACAGCGTCCGGCGCGTGTCCCTGCCGCAGCGCGATCTCGCCGAGCAGCGCATGATGAGCGATTCCGAGGAGAGACTTTCCGCTATGGTAGCCGAGGGTAAAGTCAGCTGGGAGGGTCGCAACCGCAGCGGCAACGCTGTCACTCTCCGTTATTGCGTCCGCGAACCGACCGGTGCCCGCTAGCGCGAGTCCTCGTGCGTAGTGCCAGATCCCTCGTTCGTAAAGAAGTCCCGGAGCAGGTGCTTGCCGGGCCAATATTTCACTCCACTTCCCGAAGCGCGCGAGGGCTCCGAGGTAAGCGGTCGTAAATAACTGCAGCGCCGGGCTAGCTAGCGCCATCGCCGCTGGAATCTTGGCAACCAAATCCTGGGCGGCTTTGATCGCCTCTCCGCTTCTGCCTTCCATCATCGCTGCCGCGCGCAGGAAGTCGAGGTTATGCGCATAGTAAAAGGGATATGCGCCTTTCGCCTGCCGATCAGCGAGAAAGATCTCGTCCGTGTGTGCGGCGTGCTCGTTGGCCATCGTCGCGTCGGCGTAACGTCCGACGCGGAGGTAAATGTGCGCCGGCATGTGCACGAGATGGCCGGCGCCCGGCATCAGGGCGCCGAGTCGCTCAGCGCACGGAAGGGCGCGTTCCGGAGTGAGAGATGCTTCGACGGTATGAATATAGAAATGGCACAGCCCGGGATGGTTCGGCGCAAATCCGAGCCCACGCTCGAGCGTGGCAACGATCTCCTGTGTGCCTGGCTTCGGCTCGCCGGCTGGTGTCCAGTTATCCCACGGACTGAGATCGAGCATCGATTCGGCAAAAAGCGCAGCGGCGTCAGGATCGTTCGGGTAACGATTCGCGAGCTCACGCATGGCGGTAGCGTACGCTGAATCGAGCCCCGCGCGATTCGCACCCCCGGAGGGCGCATATCGCCGCTTCGCGGCCGCGATGTAGGAACGCTCCTGGTCGGTAAGCCCTGCACTCAACGCGTCGGCTGCGGAAGTCTCGTCAAGCGCCTCCTTCTCGAATGCCGCATCCATCGAAGCGTTTATGTTCGGTCCCAACGCCACAGCGATGCCCCAATGGCACATCGCGCACCGAGGATCGAGTCTCAGCCCTTCACGGAAAGAGTTGATCGCCTCTTCATGATTGAAGGCGTACATCAACCGCAATCCCTGGTCGAAGTAGCGCTGCGCGGCCGGGGTCGCCGTCACCTGGTGATGGAGCGTTCCAAGATTGCCGAAAAGGGGAACCGAATCGCGGCGCGCGGTCGCGGAAGGCTGTGACGTCAGGCGCGAGGAGATCAACAGCGCGCAGGAAAGTGCAATGCCAATGCGGGACATGAAATCTCCATGGATAGCAGGGCGCAAACGGCGTTAGACAATGTTAATGGTCCCGGAGGGGAGGGGAAAGAATGTTTCTCGCCGGAAAAAGGGCACGATCCAGCACGCCGATTGCAATCAATTTCTCGACCTGGAGGAACGGCAAATGGCAGTTCGCGACGTGGTCGACGAGAATGGGGTGAAGTGGAAAATCTGGTCTGTGACGCAATCGTCCATACACCCGAAAACGGCTGCTGAAGACTACCTGGGCGAGTACTCCGAGGGCTGGCTCTGCTTCGAATGCGACAACCAGCGTCGACGTCTAGCCAGATTCCCGCAGGACTGGGGCAGACTGCCCGACAAGGAGCTGCTCCGACTTCTCAAGACGGCTCACGTCGTGGTTCCGCGCAGGAACACCCCTCCCAAGCCGGGCGACGCAGCGAATCCGTAGCTCGCGCAACCAGGCAACCTTCCGCGAAATCTGCGAGTCCAAGTAGTAGCGCGCACTCAGTGAGTGCGTGATACTTGGACTTTGGCCGGGAAATCCATGCGTTCGATCTACCGAGCGATTTTCCTCGCGTCGCTTGCAACTGCCGGATTCGCCTTGCCTTTGCGAGCGCAGCAGCTCGACATAATTCGCGGTCAAGTGCTCACCGCCGACGGAAAGCCGCTCGAGGACGCCAAGGTTACGGCGACATCGCTCTCGGGCAACGTCAATCGTACCGCGCGTACCGACAAGAACGGCCGCTACACCATCACCTTCCCGGGCGGCGAAGGCGATTACTTCGTCGAAGTGTCATCGATCGGATACGCGCTCCGCCGATTCGAGGTGAAGCGGACAGCAGATCAGGAGATTCTCGTCGCCGATGCAAGTCTGCAGCGCGCAGCCGGCCTGCTCGACACAGTGAGGGTCGTCGGTCAGCGCGATCGTCCCGATCGCAATGACGCTACTCCGGATATCAGCGGCAGCGAGCGTCGCGTGGACAACAGCGCAGTGCCCGCCAACCAGCAGGGCGACATCGCCTCAATGGCGGCATCGCTCCCCGGCGTCACGCTCGTGCCCGGACAGAACGGCGATCCCTCGGGCTTCTCTGTCTTAGGGTTATCGCCGGATCAGAACAGCACCACGCTGAACGGAATGCAGTACGGCGGCTCCGACATCCCGCGCGATGCGAACGTCTCGACGTCGCTCGTCACCACGCCCTACGACGTTTCCCGCGGCGGATTCAGCGGCGCCCAGTTTCAGATCAATGGGCGTCCCGGCTCCAACTACGTGACGCGAACGATGAGCCTCAACTTTGACGCCCCGCAGATGCAGTGGACCGACCGAGCCGCCAAATCACTCGGCCAGCAATACAGCAACGTCTCCATCGGCGGACTCGTCGCCGGCCCGATCAAGCCCGATCAGTCCTTTTACAACTTCGCGTATCAACTCGGACGACGCTCCAACGATCTCCGGTCGCTGCTCAACACCGATGCGATCGGATTGCAGACGTCGGGCACTGCTCCGGACTCGGTCGCCCGACTGCTGGCGATTATGCAACAGCTGGGGATCCCGATGGTCACGCCGCAGCTCCCGGGCAGCAGACTGGGCGAACAAGGCTCGCTGTTCGGAACGTTGGATCTCGCGCCGCCATCGTCCTCCAGCGGGCAGGCGGTGAATCTCTCCTTCAACGGCAGCTGGAATCAGCAGACTCCGGCATCGAGTCTCACCAACGAGCTCCCCGCGCACAGCGGCGACAGAACCAACTGGAACGGCGGGCTCCAGGCGCGGCACAGCAATTACTATGGTATCGGAATCCTCAGCGAGACTTCGCTCGCCTTAAATCGCTCACGCAATTATGGTAATCCGTACCTGCAGATGCCCAACGGCAGCGTGCGAATCAACTCCGATTTCCCAGACGGGACGAGCAGCCTCAAGTCAGTCTCGTTCGGTGGGAATCCGGCGCTCAACACGAGCCAGACCAACACCGGCACCGAGTTGAGAAACCAGCTGTCCTGGTTCAGCGCGGACAACAAGCACCGCATCAAGTTCACGACCGAGCTGCGCCGCGATGCGTTCACGCTCAACCAGCAGACCAACACTCTCGGCACTTTCACGTTCAATTCCCTGGCGGACCTGCAGGCGCGGCAGCCGTCCTCGTTCAGCAGACAACTGGCGCCCAAGGTTCGGAGCGGCAGCCAGTACGTGGGCGGCATCTCCCTCGGGGATTCATACAGGAAGAGCGACGATCTCCAGCTCCAGTTCGGCGTGCGCCTCGATGGCAATCGCTTCACATCGACGCCCGAGGCCAATCCCGATGTCGCGCGGATTTTTGGGGAGAGGAACGACAACGTGCCGAACCACGTCTATTTCAGCCCCCGCGTCGGGTTTTCCTGGAGCTACGGTACCGCGCCACAGATTGCCGGATTCGCGGGCGCCGTGCGAGGACCACGCGCAGTCGTGCGCGGCGGGATCGGTCTGTTCCAGAATACGCCGACCACGTCCCTAATTAGCGGCGCCATCGACAACACCGGCCTCGCCAGCGCGCTGCAACAGGTCGCCTGTGCGGGAACCGCGACGCCGGTTCCCAACTGGAGCACCTACGCCAACAATCCATCGGCGATTCCGGCACAGTGCACGGATGGCAGCGTCTTCGCGAGCACGGTCCCCAACGTGACGCTCTTCGCGAAAGACTACGCTGCGCCGCGCAGCCTGCGTTCGAATCTCAACTGGACCGGGCCGATTCTCCACAATGTGCTCTCCACGCAGATCGAGGCGACCTACTCCCGCAACATGAACCAGTCCGGGTTCGTGGATCTCAACTTCAACCCGGTTGTGCAATTCATTTTGCCCGAAGAGTCGAATCGCCCCGTATTCGTGCAGCCAACGAGCATCGTCCCGACAACTGGAGCCATTGCGTCCCGCGATGCGAGAGTCAGTCAGCTCTTCTCGCGCGTGACGGAGCTCAGA
>CATPBN010000273.1 GCA_955652635.1 uncultured Gemmatimonadaceae bacterium | reverse complement strand
GACCCAGGCAGCGCGGCGACCGGACACGACGGCTCATCAAACCGACACAACCACTCGCCGCCCTGACACGACTCCTCGCTCCGACATCACGGCTGGAGGCATGTCGGTGTCCTACGAGGCCGGTGGTGGCGAGCCCGGTTACATCGCGCCCGACCCGCTCGATCCCGATCAGTTCTACTCGGGCACGAACAATGGTGGCTTTCTCGACAAGTACAACCGCCGACTCGGCACGTCGCGCGAGGTGAATCCGTACCCGTGGTTCTACTCCGGCGAGCCGTCGAAGGATATCAGGGAGCGGTGGCAGTGGACGTACCCGATCATCTTCTCGCCGATCGATCCCAAGACACTGTACGTCTCGTCACAGCGACTGTGGCGCACTACGAACGGTGGGCGCACCTGGACGGCGCTGAGCGGCGATCTCACGCGTCATGATCCGTCGACACAGCAGAAGTCGGGCGGTCCGATCACCGGCGACATGAACGGTCCCGAGGTTTACGGCGTCATATTCTCGGTTGGGCCGAGCAAGAAGAATATCAACACGATCTGGACGGGATCCGACGACGGGCTCGTGCACGTGACGCGGAATGGCGGCAAGACGTGGACGAACGTCACGCCAACGGACATGCCCGATTACGGACGCGTGAGCCAGATCGATGCGTCGGCGTTCAACGATGGCGGCGCGTACATCTCGGTGCGACGTCCACTGCTCAACGATCGCGCGCCGTACATCTGGAAGACGGCCGACTACGGCAAGACCTGGACAAAGATCGTCAACGGACTTGCTGCCGACGAATACGTGCACGCGGTGCGCGAAGATCCCACCCGCACGGGATTGCTATACGCGGCCACGCAGCACGGCGTCCACATCTCGTACGATGACGGCGCGACGTGGCAGTCGCTCGCGCTCAACATGCCGGACATTCCGGTGGCCGACCTCGCGGTGGAAGGAAACGAGCTGGTGATCGCGTCGCATGGTCGCGGCTTCTGGGCGCTCGACAACATCGCGCCGCTCAGGCAAGCGTCGCAGGCGGTGCTCGCGTTCGACAACTTTCTCTTCGCGTCGCCAGTAGGCGTGCGCTCGGGTCCGACAGTCGCGATAAGCTGGAAACTGAAAAGAGCGCCGACGAACGCGAAGCTCGAGATTCTCGATTCGGCGGGCACGGTGCTGCGCACGTTCGTCCCGGACACGGCTCGGTCGGATACTGCGGGCGCCCCACCTGGCGGACGGAGTCGCAGCGGGGGGCCGTTCCTTCCAAAGGATGCGGGTTTGCAGCGCATCAATTGGGATCTACGCGCGCAGGGCATTACGAGCTTCCCGGGGATGATCTTCTGGGGTGCCGGCACCAGCGGTCCTGCAGTTCCGCCCGGGCGTTACACCGCGCGACTAGTCGCTGACGGTACGACGCTGACCTCGCCGCTCAGGGTCATGCGCAACCCGCGGCTCATCGACGTCACGGATGCCGATCTCCGCGCGCAGTTCGCATTCGCGAGGAAGGTGCGCGACAAGGCCGAGGAGGCGAATCAGTCAGTTATCAGGATTCGCCGGGTGAAGGCGCAGCTTGGCGACCGTCTCAAGAAGTCGGAGGACGCGCCACTGAAATTGAAGGCAGACACGCTCCTCGCACATTTATCGGCGGTGGAGGAGAACATCTATCAGGTGCGTAATCAGAGCGGGCAGGATCCGCTGAACTTTCCGATCAAGGTCAACAACCGTCTGGCGACTCTGCTATCGATGACCGAGCGCGGCGATGGAGCGCCAACGAGCAACCTGTCCGAGATCTACGAGATCATGAGCGCGGAACTCAAAGGCTACACCGATGCGCTGGCCAGGGTGTGGGCGACGGATCTCGCTGCCGCGAACCGCGAGCTCGCGCGACTCAAGCTGATTCCGCTGGATCCGGGGTGCGAGAACGTAAACGCGTTATGTGAGCGGGTGCCGTAAAGCGATCACTCCACGTCTTCTTTGTGCTCCGTCATTGGGGTCACCGACGCAACGATCGCCTCGGCGATCTCGTCTTCGACCGAGAAAATATCTTTCACATCGCGGTCATAGACGTCTGCCCACTCCATCACGTCGTCAGTCGTGCTGCTCAAGCGCGCAGTGACGCGCAACCGGTTCCCGACGCGCTCCACCGTCCCCTCGAGCACGAGATGCGCGAACACATTCGCCGTGCTGGAGGTATCGCTCCGTCGCTTTACCGAGCGGGGACGGCCGGGCGCTAGCACTCGCAGCCCCTGCGTCTTCATCAACTTGCCGGCGACAGCGTTGGTCACACCGGTCGCCAGATACGCATTGCTGGAATCCGCGCCGAGGTTGACGAACGGAAGCACGGCGATGACGCCGAGATTGGCGGTCGGCGCCGTGGCGGCCGATCCCGTCGACGCCGACGCCGTGTTCGGATGCGTTCGCGTGTAGATCCCCGCACTCACCGCGACCGCGCCGACCAACGCGAGCGCGCCAACCACCGCTCTTTTGACGTAACGACTTCCGCGACGGACCTGATTCGCGCCGGATGCGACGAATGATCCACTCAGCATCTCCGGATCCTCGAGCGCTTCGACCAGCGCGGCGGCTGTCTGCGGACGATCGACGGGATCGATCGCCAGACAGCGCGCAATCAATTGCTCGAGACCGGCCGGCACATCCTTGCGCACTTTAGAGAGAGGCTGAGGCGGAAGCGTCAATCGTGCAGTCAACATCTCGCGCGGATTCAGTTTCGCGAACGGTGCGCTGCCCGAGAGCATCTCGTACGCAGTGACGCCAAGCGCATAGATGTCCGCTCGACCGTCGATGTCCGGATCGCCGGCGGCCTGCTCGGGCGCCATATACAGAATCGTCCCGAGCGACATGCCGGTGTTGGTAAGACCGGCGCCCTTCTCGCCGGACCTGCGCGCAGACGATAAGGCCTTCGCCACACCGAAATCCGTGACCGTGGCGGATCCCGATGCTAGCAGGATGTTTCCCGGCTTGATGTCCCGGTGAACGACATTGCGCTCGTGCGCGAAGGCAAGTGCGCGGGCGACATCCTTCATTATTCCGAGCGCCTCGCGTACGCCGAGCGTGTGTCTGCGACTCAATGTCACGTCGAGCGACTCGCCGTCCACATAAGGCATCACGAAATACGGTAGCCCATCCAGGTCGCCCGCTTTCAGGACAGGAACGATGTGCGGGTGTTGGAGCCGAGCGACGGTGAGGATCTCGCGACGGAACCTCTCGGCGGATACGCTCGCGGCCAGCTCCGGCGGCAGAATCTTGATGACCACCTTTCGATCGAGCTCGTGATCCTCGGCCACGAATACGAGCGCCATTCCGCCGCCAGTGAGCTCACGCTCAATGGTGTAGGATCCTCCAAGGGCGGAGGCGAGACGTTCGGAGATCGTGGACATAGGGGACGGTCAGAGACGGCCAATTGATTGGCAACACCCTATTAGATACCGGGATAGTGCGGAAGGTTGGCATCCGGGTTGGGTGCCTGTACGGCATGTTAACATTTCGGCACTCACGTGCGTCTACTCTTAAGCACGTAGAGAGGATGAACATGCGTATCGCAAAATGGGCCGGTATCACCGCGGCGCTGATCAGCATCACGCCTATCGGCATGTCCGCGCAGAGCTCGGGTGCCAGGAAGAGTCAGAGCAAGCCCGCAGTCGTTCGCTCCGATGTGCGCGAGCTGCCGGCCGATCAACAGATCATTCAGGCGCTCAGTCGCCTGACGTTCGGCGCAAAACCGGGTGATGCGCTAAAAGTTCGCGCGATCGGTCTCGACAACTGGATCGATCAACAGCTTCATCCGGACAAGATCGACGATTCTTCGCTCGAGCAGTTCGTCTCGAATTACTCGGCACTCAATCAGGATCAGAACGGACTCCTCCAGCAGTACGCACAACAGCAGCGCGAGAGGCAGCAGGTGCGGAAGGAGCGCGCCGACTCCACGCGCGTGATGAGCGCCGCCGACAGCATGGCGATGCGCCAACAGATGCAGCAGCTGCAGCAGGCCAATCTCACACGGCAGGTCGTCACTCAGCTCCAGTCTTCGCGTGTCGCACGCGCTGTCGCGAGCGAGCGTCAGCTACAGGAAGTGATGACCGACTTCTGGGAGAATCACTTCAACATCTACGCGCAGAAGGGCGGCCCCGAGGTCTACTATCTGACGGACTTCGACGAGAACGTCATCCGCCCGCACGTGCTCGGCAAATTCCGCGACTTGCTCGAAGCGGTCTCGAAGAGCCCCGCGATGCTCTTCTATCTCGACAACGCGGGCAGTATGGCCGACAGTACCCGTCCGACGCTCGCACCGCCAAATCGCGGCGGCGGATTCCGGATAGCGCCAATTCGCCCGGGTGGGTTTGGGGCAGCGATGGGTGCAATGCGCGCCGACCAGGAAATGCAGCGTCAACAACAACAACGACAACAGCAGCAGAAGCAGCGGCAACGTCAGGGTCTCAACGAGAACTACGGGCGCGAGCTGCTCGAGCTCCACACACTCGGCGTCGACGGCGGATACACACAGCAGGATGTGATCAACGTCGCCCGCGCCTTCACCGGCTGGACCATCCAGCCGCCCGCGCAGGGTGGCGGCTTCATCTTCCGCCCGCAGGTGCACGACGCCGGCGACAAGATCGTGCTCGGACACAAGCTGGCTGCGGGACGGGGAATGTACGACGCCGAGGACGTGCTGGATATACTGGCGAGGAATCCAGCGACGGCGCACTTCATCTCGTTCAAGTTGGCGCGTCATTTCGTGAGCGACTCACCTTCGAAGGCGCTGGTCGATCACGCGGCACAGGTTTATCTCAAGACCGATGGCGACATCCGCGAAGTTCTGCGCGCGATCATCACGTCGCCGGAGTTTTTCTCGCAGCAGGCGTTTCACAGCAAGGTCAAGACTCCGTTCGAGGTAGTTGTAAGCGCGCTGCGCTCACTCAACGCGGCGCCGGATAGCACTCCGCGCAGCGCGCAGATGATCGCGTTCCTCGGCCAGCCGATCTTCGGGCATCAGGCGCCGAATGGTTGGCCGGAGACGGGCGACGCGTGGATGAACACCGGCGCGATCCTGAATCGCATCAATTTCGGAATGGCGGCCGCTGCTGGACGGCTGCCCGGAGTCGACATTCGGCTGCTTCCCGCGCTCGATACGGTTCAATCTGCGCCCCGCGACAAGCAGGTCGATGCAGTAGTCGCCACGATCCTGAATGGAATGGTTTCGCCGGATACTCGTGCCGTGCTTTTGTCGGGTGAGCATCCGATGCTGACGAATGGCGCCAGCGGGATCCAGGACATGTCGCCGCCTGACACAAGTATGGGAAGAGGGAAGCGGGAAGAGGGAAGCGGGAAGCGTGGCGCGTTGCAGGGACGTGGACCCGGAAACGTTCCGCAGCTCGCCGGACTGCAGCAGATCGTCGGGCTCGCGCTGGGCTCCCCGGAATTTCAGAGGCATTAGGAGACGAAGATGGAACGCAGAGCATTCGTGAAGTCGGGCGCGCTGGCGCTCGTGACGATGGGATTGAGCCCGACCTTTCTCCGCCGAACGGCGTTCGGCATGGAGCTAGGCAACGTTCCCAAAGGCAAGGTGTTGATCTGCCTGTTTCAGCGCGGAGCGGCCGACGCGCTCAACATCGTTGTCCCGCACGGCGAGAGAGCGTACTACGCGATGCGGCCCTCGATCGCGATTCCGCAGCCGTCGAGCAGTGCGACCGGTGGAGCGATCGATCTCGATGGCTTCTTTGGACTCCATCCAGCACTCGCTCCGCTAAAGCCGCTGTACGATCGCGGCCTGCTCGCCCCCGTCCAGGCGGTCGGCAGCCCGAGCACCACGCGCTCGCACTTCGACGCTCAGGACTACATGGAGACCGGAACTCCAGACGTGAAGGGCACCACGGACGGTTGGCTCAATCGCTATCTCGCGGTGAAGGGCACATGTGACGAGTGCAATCTCGCCAAGACGTCTTTCCGCGCTGTCGCGCTGACTCCGCAGACACCGCGCATTCTCGAAGGTCCGAGTGCCACCGTAGCGATGAACAGTCTCGACGAGTTCAGCGTGCGCGCGACGGGCAGCTCGGCCGAGCGTCTCGAGGCGCTGTACAGAACTGGATCAGCCGATCTCGTGCACGGAACGGGCGCCGAAATGTTCGACGCGGTGAAGATGCTGCGCGCCGCGAATCCGCAGAAATACCTGCCGCAGAATAACGCGGAGTATCCGCGATCTCAGTTCGGAACGAGGCTGCTGCAGATCGCACAGCTGATCAAAGCGAACGTCGGACTGGAGATCGCTTTCGCCGATGTCGGCGGGTGGGATACGCACGTAAACCAGGGATCGTCGACGGGCCAGCTCGCGCAGCGGCTCGATGATTTCTCCCGCTCGATCGCCGCGCTCGTGACAGATCTTGGCGACAAGATGGACGATGTCGTGATTCTCACGATGTCCGAGTTCGGCCGCATGGCGCGGGAAAACGGAAATCGCGGCACGGACCATGGGCACGCCGGCGCGCTGTTCGTGATCGGCGGGCACGTCAAGGGTGGCAAGGTGCACGGCAAGTGGCCGGGCCTGGAGCAGGAGCAGCTCTACGAGGGCCGCGATCTGGCGCTCACCACCGATTTCCGGTCGGTCTTCGCCGAGATCGTGCAACATCACCTCGGTGCCCGCATGCTCGACCGTATCTTCCCTGGTTTCGCCGCTTCGCCACGCGATTTTCTCGGGCTCGTTTAGTTACCTAGGCATCTCAGTTTGGGTCGAGGAGGAGTGTCCTCTTCGGCGACACACTCCTCCTCTCCCAACACGGATCTTTAGCCCGCGCGCATAGCGCGGTGGCGGAGCCTCCACTGCCCCGGGAGTTACGGCGTCCGCGCGAGCTTCAAGTCTACGATCTCTCTCGGTCTAACAATCACCTGCACAGGGAGTCTAGCGGGTTGGTGCGCAGGCAACCCGAGCGAGCGGGCGTCGCCGAAGTCCCAACACGCTCGACGACAATGCGCGACGATGCCGCCCGTAGCTAGCCTCTAGAACTTGAAGATCTTGCCCAAAGCTTTGCTGATCTTCTTGCCAAAATCGTTCGACCAATCGCGCTGATTCTGCCAGTCGGGGTTCTGTTCGTCACCCGTGTCCGGGCCATGATTCGGGCAAGGGATTGTCGGCTCGGTACCGGGCTTGTAGTACTCGTTCCTCGACACCGGACACCACTCGGTCGCGAGATATCCCGTCGTCGGATCTATGACACGCATCGTCATTCCCGGCGGCGGATTCCACGCCGTCAGCAGCGACGTTTCGCGCCAGCCATTCAGGTAGAACTCGGCCCACGCCGGCGCGGCGAGTCGTCCGCCCGATGCGTCGCTGGCGATCGACGCTGGATTGTCGAAGCCGAACCAAAAGCCGGCAACGATCGTCGGCGTGTAGCCGACGAACCAGACGTCGGTACCACTGTTCGTTGTTCCGGTTTTGCCGGCGACCAGTCCGCGCACTCCGTAACTGCGGATTGCCTTGCCAGTTCCGTAGTCGACGACTGATTGCAACATCGACGTCACCTGGTACGCGTCACGCGGGTCCATCACCGGCGTTCCGAGTCCCTCTTCCTGCACCCAGAGCTGAGTTCCGTCTGCGGATTCAACACTTCTCACCAGCCGCGGCTTCACGCGAAATCCGCCGTTGGCGAATGGCGCGTACGCGGTGACGAGCTCGATCGGCGTGACTTCGACAGAGCCGAGCGCCATCGAGGGAACGTTCGGCAACTGGCTGACGATTCCGTTCTTGTGCGCGACGTCGATGATTCGCGAAATCCCGACCGCCTGACTTACTCGGACCGTCGCGACATTCGCCGAATTGATAAGCGCCTTCCGGAACGTGATGCGTCCAGCGTAATCGTTGTTGTAGTTGGCAGGCGACCAGACATTCCGTCCCTGAATGACGTCGATCGGATCGTCATCCACTTCCGAGGATGGCGTATAACCGGCTGCCATCGCCGCCGCATACACGAACGGCTTGAATGCGGATCCCGGCTGGCGGTGCGCGAGCAGAGCGCGATTGAAGGTGCCTCGCTCGTATTTCCGCCCGCCGCTCATCGCGCGGATGTCGCCATTGCGCGGATCTATCGCCACCATCGCTCCCTGTATCAGCGCGCGGCGGCCTGTCTCCGACTGGATCGCCGCCGCTTGGCGGCGAACCGCCCGGTCGGCGGCGATCTGGGCGTTCCGATCGAGTGTCGTGCGGACGGTCAGGTCGATGATGTCCAGGTTCCCGCCCTGGATTATCGAATCCACCTTGGCGCGAACGGCATCGAGCGCGTACGAATCGTTCGGATCAACCGGCCTGAATTCTTCGCGGGCAATTCGTAGCGGCTGGGCTTGCAGTCCCGCGAGCCTGCCGGCTGATACATATCCTTCCTGCACCATCAGGCCGAGCACGAGATTGCGCCGAGCGATGGCGCGATCGGGATGACGTCGTGGGGTGTACGCGGAAGGTGCTTTGGGCAACGCAGCCAGCATCGCCGCTTGTGGAAGGTTGAGCTGATTGACGCTGCGGCCGAATAAGTCTCTGCTCGCCGCCTCGACGCCGTAAACACCATTGCCCATGTAGATGACGTTGAAGTAGAGCTCGAGGATCTGCTGCTTGGTGAGCGAGTGCTCGATGAGCCGCGACAATCGGAGCTCGGTGAGTTTCTGGCGCAGCGAGCGCGCGGGATATTTTCTGACCGCGAACGTGTTGCGCGCCACCTGCATCGTGATGGTGCTGAATCCTTCACGCGTGCGCCCGGCGCGAATGTTCGTGGCGATTGCGCGGAAGAATCCGCGCCAGTCGAGCCCGCCGTGCTGGTAAAAGCGTCTGTCTTCGGTGGCGATGAAAGCCTGCTGGACGAACTCGGGGACCGCGGTCAGGGGAACATTGACGCGCCGGACGGTTTCCAAACGTCCCATGATGCGATTGTAGCGGTCGAGGATGCGGCCGCCCTGATCAGGCTGAAAAGTCTGGATGGCGCGTGCCGTCGGGCAACCGTCGAAACCGCAGGTGCCGAGCCAGATATCGGTGTAATAAACCGTTAGAATGCTTATTGCGAGTAACCCGAGCAGGATCGCCCGTCGTCTCGCTTTTATCTCTTGCAACAGTTGGGAAAAATGTATCGTTATATCCTCGTTTTGATCCTTCTCGTCGCGACTGCTTGCAAGGGCGGGACAAGCAAAGCTTCCGCCGCGAGCAGTAATAATGCCGCCTCGGGCGTTGCGCTGGGCACGCCGAACCAGGGCACGCAAACCGCGGCGCCCCCCAACCAAGCATCAAACACCGCGGGCGACCTCGCGGGTCCAACCTCCACTACGCAGGGAAGTGGCGCGGGTGCCACGACGGTGGGCACTTCCGCCGCGGACGGGGGTGCGGCAGCATCAAACCTGCTGCAGGGCACCCCAAACCCTAATCGCGTTCCCAACGAGATGGGACGGATCATGGTGCTCGAATATCACCTGATCACGGATCATAACGGCGATTACGCGCGCGAGCGCGGCCAGTTCCGGAAGGACCTGGAGCTGCTGTACAATCGCGGATACCGGCCCGTCAAAATGTCGGACGTGCTCGACAAGAAGCTCAACCTGCCCCGTGGATTGTCGCCGGTCGTTTTCGTGTTCGACGACGCGTCGCCAGAGCAGTTTCGCTACATCAACAACAATGGGAAGCTGGAGATCGATCCGACGAGCGGAATG
>CATPBN010000272.1 GCA_955652635.1 uncultured Gemmatimonadaceae bacterium | reverse complement strand
GCCAGCGAATACAGCAACGGCTGGCTCTGCTTCGAAAGCGAGGGTGAAAAGAAACGACTGGCGCCCGTTCCGCTGGGGTGGGCCGAGGCAGGGCCGGATCGGTTGGCGACGTGGCTTCAGGCCGCAAAACGCGTTGTAAAATGCGGTCCCTGATATACATTCAGACCTCCTGCCGTTCCTGATTCTCCTGCCCAGGATCGCGAAAAAGAAAATCGAGACATGCCCCAGACCCTACGCGAACGAGACTCGATGATTTGCAGATCATGCCAGAACGAGGAGCGTGCCTCCGAAGGCTACCCCTGCGCAAACTGCGGGACATTCATCTGCATCATCTGCACTTTTCGCGGCGTCGTGACTTGCCGGAAATGCCAGGAAGAGAGCATCGATCCTCTGGTACAGCGAAGCGCCTGATCCGCGCGCGGCACCGCTGAGATCTCCACCATCAACCCAGTTCATAATGCATAGAACCACAAGGCTCTACGCGCTCGCGCTCGTCCTTTGCCTCCCGCTCGTTGCTGGCGCACAGGAAAAACAGCGTTTTGCGAGCATGGAGGAAGCGCTTCGGGCAGGAGCCATTCTCAGTGGCCGTCAGGGGCCCCGAAATGTGAACTGGATCGAAGGGGGAAAGCGATACTCCTACACAGACCGCGACCCGCAGACGAACGCCCCGGTAATTCGCGCCTACGATCCGGCGTCGGGCGTTGCGACAACCCTCTTCACGACCAGCGGACTGACGTTTCCCGGAACGAACGAGCCATTCAGCTACGATTCGTTCCAGTGGGCGCAGGACTCAAAGCATCTGGTCTTCCAGACGAATTTCCAGCCGATCTATCGGAAATCGGGGATTTCGGATTTCTATGTCTATTCTCTGGCGGACCGGGGTCTGCAACTCGCCACCAAGGGAGCGCGCACCGCGGAGCTCTCCCCGAACGGTGGCATGCTCGGCTTCGAGCGCGGCGGCGACATGTACGTGACGAACGTGTCCACGCACACCGAGAAGCGCATCACCAGCGATGCGTCCGAGCACGTGTTCAATGGGCACTTCGACTGGGTCTACGAAGAGGAGTTCGGTTTCGCACAGGCGTGGAAGTGGTCGCCCGATAGCCGGTACATCGCGTATTGGCAATTGAATGACTCCGCCGAGCCAGAGATTCAGATCTCCGACTATTCAGGGCTACACCAGGACTGGGAGAGAATTCGAATCCCGCAGGTCGGCGATTCAAACGCGACGGTTCGCATCGGAGTGGTGAATGTCGCGACCGGCGCCAACACGTGGCTCGATACGGGTGAGCGCGGGGAGTTCTATATCCCGCGAATCTATTGGACCAGCCGTCCGGATACTCTGGCTGTGATCACGCTCAATCGCCCTCAAAACACGATGAAGCTTTTCTTCTTCGACGTGAAGACGGGCGGCCGGCGACAAGTGATGACCGAGACGTCGAAAACGTGGCTCGACGTTTATGATTTCTACGCTGGCGTGGACGACATGATGTCCTTCCCGGCTGGTTCGACGGAATTCTTCTGGCTCTCCGATCGCGACGGATTCCAGCATCTCTACCGCTACGACTACTCGGGCAAACTGATCAACCAGGTGACGCGCGGTAACTGGAGTGCGACGCGTATCGAAGGGAGCGATGCCGGTCAGCAGACGGTCTATTACACATCCACCGAAGCCTCGCCACTACAGAGGCAGCTCTATTCCATCAGATTCGATGGCTCGAACAAGCGGCGGATCACAACTGCCGAAGGCAACCACCGCATCAACATGTCTCCGGCATCAACCTACTTTCTTGACCGCTACTCATCGGTGCATCAGCCGACGCAAGTGGAGGTCTGGTCCACTTCGGGACAGAAGCTGCGGACACTCGAGAACAACGCTTCGGTGACGACGTGGCTGGCGACACACGCGTACTCACCGGCGGAGATCTTCTCCTTCACGACATCGGACGGCGTGCACATCGATGGCAGCATGGTCAAGCCCGTACCATTCGATCCGAACAAGCGCTATCCCGTAATCTTTGCTGTCTACGGCGGTCCCGGCTCACAGGACGTATACGACGCGTTCGCCAGCAGCGGCTGGACACAGTGGTTGGCGCAGGAAGGCTACCTAATCGTTGACGTCAACAATCGCGGCAACAACAATTACGGCAGCGCGTTCATGAAGGTCGTCTACGAGCAGCTCGGCAAATACGAAGCCCTCGATTTTGCTGAAACGGCCAGATACCTCGGGAAACAGAGCTACGTCGATCCCAAGCGCGTCGCGATCACGGGTGGCAGTTACGGTGGTTACAGCACAGTGTACACGATGGAGACGTATCCCGAGCTCTTTCCAGTGGGGATTGCGAACTCCGCGGTGACTGACTGGCGCCTCTATGACTCCATTTATACGGAACGCTACATGGGCCTTCTCACTGACAACCTGAAGGGCTACGTCGAGAGTTCGCCGGTCGACCAGGCGACGAAGATGCGCGGGAAGCTTCTGCTGATCCACTCCATGATGG
>CATPBN010000271.1 GCA_955652635.1 uncultured Gemmatimonadaceae bacterium | reverse complement strand
TGGTTTGGGAGCCACTGCCCGATCTACATGTGTGGGCAAAGCCCTTACGAAATGGAACCCATGCCGTGGTGCTCCTCAATCGATCGACGAAGGCGGATACGATCAACGCTTATCTGTCCCGCGTCGGAATCCGCACGGACTCGGCCAGCGTGCGCGATCTCTGGTCACACAGTGAAATTGGGAAGGTGAAGGGCAGATTCTCGGCCGCGGTGAAACCCCACAGCGCTCTGATGCTGCGCCTGACAGCAGTCGGCAAAGAACCCTGATGTTGCCAATGAAAAGCGTGTATCCGCGCCCGAAACTGGCTCGTCATGACAATAGGGAATTTCACAGCGGAATGCCTACCGCAATCAGCGAATCAGGGAAGCAATCGTGAAGAAATACTGCAACTTTTGCGGAGCACCGCTCAAGGATTCGGCGAAAGAGTGCGAACAATGCGGATGGGATCGATCTCAGGACGGCCCGCCATCATCTGATCCCGCCGATACAAAGGCTCGAATTGGTGTCGCCGCCGGACTCGTTGTCGCCTATGCGCTGATGGCATTCCTGATTCAGGGCGCCCCCGATGTCGCCAGTGCTACGCCCGCCAAGACTGTTTACGCCGCGCCGGAAGAAACGATCGCCGAGCCGGTCGGCCAGCCGAGTGTTGAACCAGCGAGAGCCCTCAGCGTGAGTCCCACTACGATTTCGGTGACGCCCGCCACTAGTGGCGCCACCAAGCTTCAATCGATAAAGGTCGCCGACGCCAAGTTGGCCCACATCCAGCCGCACGACGCGCTCGACTACGCGTTCGTCATCCCTGAGACGGATCAGAAGTGCCAGCTCGTCGGACAACTGCACGGCATCGGCGGATACGATCGCGATCTCGAGACGTTCCTGCTCACCGATGACGAGTACATCTTCTGGCACGCGAACCCCGCAGCGATTCCGCATTCGTTATGGGACACGATGCGTGGGTCGGAGACTACCCTGAGCTACAATCTTCCCGGGGCCGGCACCTACCACCTCGTGATATCCAACGGGATGTCGCCGACTAACAAGACGGTTCAGGTCAAGGCGCTGGTCAAGTGCGCTAAGTAGCGCTCGGAGTCCCTGGTCGAAGCTCAACAACGCATCAGGAAAATCCGTGAGGTAGCGGACCTTTATTTGCAGCGGGCTCATCAGTCCCCCCCCGGACATTATTGAGGAAAGGTTGAATCGCATAATGATCAAATGCCCAAGAACGGGCAAGCTGGTTTATACTGGCTTCGCGATGGACGCGCAAACGTTCGAGATGCTGCCCATCGAAGACCAGGACCCGATCCAGTGTCCGGCGTGCCATCAAATGCATCGATGGAAAAAGCGGGACGCCATCTTCGAGCGGGAGAGCTCAGCGCCACCGAGTGATCGGTAAACCACCGACAATCGTCCCAAACATATTTTTCATCCGGCGATCGATCGGATAGGAAGGATTCTTGCAGCGGACCGAGAATTTTGGCGCGCCCTCCCACTGCTCGATGGACGACAAGCGAAGAACTGACGAAATAGCTGCCGCACGGCGCGAGATTGCCCGCCGCATCGCGCGATTCTGCACGACGCTTTCGGAGGAGGAGCTCAACCAGCTACTCGACCGAATGGCTTATGTGCAGTGGAAGTACGATGTCGCGCCCATCGTTGTCGATCCACCGCCACCGCTTCGCCAGGCACCCAGGACCAAGGGCTATACAGATTAGGCGCCGGTTCGCCTCGCTAATGCTGCAAGCTGAGTAACTGACGGATCTGCGCCACCGCGTCGTCGATCTTGTACTGGAGAAAGACATTCCCCAACGCCGGCGTCGCCTTCGTCGGATCACCATCGACTCCGGTCACAGCAGTCTGCGCACCCGAGCTCGGCGCGAACTTGTCGCTGCGGATCCAACGGTGCTGGGCGTCGAGCGCCATCAGCTCCGACGTGTCGTCTGTTCCGGCGTGCACGTCGTGCGTCGTGATTCCGTGTGACGCCTCATAGGCGTGCGCCTGCTGCTTCTCCTTGAAGTACACGTCGGGCACATAGAAAACGTGCACGCCGCGCGGTCGCCATTGTGCGTCCAGTTCCTTTGCGACGGCGCCAAGCACGTCCTGGCCATCGCCGTGATCACCCATGATGAAGATGTTCCTGAATCCGGCATCCGCCGCACTGAACGCCACATCGCGCACTACGGCATGGTACGTCTGCGCAGTGAGAGTCACCGAGCCGGGAAATCGCATGTGCGCCGTCTTCTTCACCGCGTCACCAGTGACCGCGAATGGCAACGTGGGATAGACCAGCGCATCACCTAGCTTGATCGCGATCGCACCGGCCAGATATCGCGCGATGAAGTTGTGCTTGCCGATCGCCATGTGCGGCCCGTTCTGCTCGGTACTCCCGATGTAGATGATCGCGTTCCTCTTGCCCGACTGAATCGCGCGCTGGACTTCGGGCCAGGTGAGGTCCTCGATATAGACCGACCGCTGCGCGGAAAGTCGCGGCGCGCAAATCGTGAGAGCGGCGCCCACGAACAGAGCGATGCGTGTCACCAGTTCATCATCTCATGTTGCCGGTGTGGCCGAGCGAATAGCGCCCCGGCTGCGGCCACACGCACAGTCCGTGCGGCTCGCGGCCCACGGGAATCCGGTGCGTGAGCTTACCCGTCGAAGTGTCGAAGACGTACACCTCGTCGTCGTAACGGCCCGATACCCACAGCTCTTTTCCGTCCGCCGTCACGTCGCCCATGTCGGGGCTTCCACCGCCGGGAATCGGCCAGTTCGCGACAACCTTGTCGGTCGATGGCTCCAGCACGCTGATCGAGCCCGGTCCGTGTCGACCACCAGCGATGCTATTCCAGCCGCGATTCGTGACGTAAAGCTTGGTCCCGTCGCGGCTCGGATAAATCCCGTGAGCGCCAACTCCCGTGTGAATGAAACCTATGCGCTCGAACTTCGTCGGATCGACCACGAAGACACCGCCCTCTTTCATGTCGGCGACGTAGAACTTGCTTCCATCGGCTGACGACCGAATGTCTTGCGGCATCGACGGCACGCTCATGAGCGCCGCCATCCGGGCGTTGGCCGCTTTGCGGCGGCTCAGAAAGCGCGAGATTTGCCGGGGGATGTAATTGATGAACTTGTCTGGATCGAGCGTGAGATATCCGACGGCTGTTTTGTTGGCGAGATCGACCTTCACCAGCTGACCGGAGAATTCGCAGGTCGCAATCGCGTAGAGGTTATCCGCCGTGAACTCGACGTGATCCAGACCTTTGCACGCTACGCGTAGGGATTGCTCGAGCTTCATGTCCTGCGGGTCGCGGAAATCGATCCGGTGACGGGCTTCGGCGATCACCATCGCATGCCTCCCGTCCGGCGTGAAGTACATGTTGTACGGATCGTCCACACTTACCGGCTTCCCTTCCTGCGCGGTAACGGGATCGAT
>CATPBN010000270.1 GCA_955652635.1 uncultured Gemmatimonadaceae bacterium | reverse complement strand
CTCTCGTACGATGACCTGGCTAGACGAGCAGCTCCCTTCCTTGGAGGAGGGTCGCTCGACACCATTTGCGGTCGCGGACCAGTTGCTTCGCCAAAGCGGTGAGCTCGTACGCGGAGAAGAAGAATGAGCAAGGTAAAGAGCCCCGGCTCGAAGAGCGCGCCTGCTGACAGAGAGCTGGTCGCGACCATCGAGGAACAGAGCGCTGAGCTGCGCCTGCTCCGGAAAGAAGTCGCTGAATGGCGGAAGAAATACGAGACGGGCGAGCTTCGCGACATTGCGTTCACGAACTCCGAAAGAGAAGTCCAGCCGGTTTACACGCCTCTGGATGCGGCGGAGACCGATCCTGACGCGCTCGGAATGCCCGGCATCTACCCGTACACGCGAGGAATCCACCCGACGGGTTATCGCGGACGCCTGTGGACGATGCGCCAGTTCGCCGGATTCGGAAGCGCGCGCGACACGAATGAGCGGTACAAGTTCCTTCTCGCTCATGGGCAGACCGGACTGTCGGTGGCGTTCGATTTTCCCACGCTGATGGGATACGACTCCGATCATCCGCGCTCGGAGGGCGAGGTCGGCAAGTGCGGCGTCGCTATCTCGAGTCTCGCCGACATGGAGACGCTCTTCGACGGCATCCCGCTCGACGAAGTCTCCACCTCGATGACCATCAATGGACCCGCGGTGATCCTGTACTGCTTCTACATTGCCGCCGCCGAGAAAAAGGGGATCGATTCGCACAAGCTTCGCGGCACCATCCAGAACGACATCCTCAAGGAGTACATGGCGCAGCACGCGTGGGTATATCCCATCGAGCCTGCGCTCAGACTCATCATCGATTGCTTCGAATGGTCAGCCGAGCACGTGCCACAGTGGAATACGATTTCCATATCCGGCTACCACATTCGCGAAGCAGGCGCCACGGCCGCGCAGGAGCTCGCGTTCACGCTCGCCGATGGCTTCACGTACGTGGAGCGCGGAATCGCCCGTGGCCTCGATGTGGACACCTTTGCTCCCAGGCTTTCCTTCTTCTGGGACATCCACAACGACTTCTTCGAGGAGATTGCCAAGCTTCGTGCAGCGCGTCGCATCTGGGCCCGCCACATGAAGGAGCGCTACGGCGCGAAGGATCCGCGATCGCTCGTCATGCGGTTTCACTCGCAGACGGCGGGCGTCACACTGACTGCGCAACAGCCGATGAATAACGTGATCCGCGTCGCTTACCAGGCGATGGCGGCGGTGCTCGGCGGAACGCAGTCGCTGCACACGAACTCGATGGACGAGACACTCGCGCTGCCAACGGAAGGCTCGGTGCAGGTCGCGCTTCGAACCCAGCAGGTGCTCGCTTACGAGACTGGCGTTCCCAACGTCATCGATCCGCTCGGCGGCTCCTACTATGTCGAGACGCTTACTACTGAGCTGGAGCGGGAAGCAGAGATGTATTTCCAGCAGATCGAGGAGGTTGGTGGAGTAGTCCGCGGCCTCGAGACCGGATGGCTTCAGCGCAAGATCAACGAATCTGCCGCGCGCCAGCAATGGGAGATCGAGCAGCACCGCCGCGTGATCGTCGGCGTCAACGATTTCGTGACAGACGAGCCGGAGCTCAAGATCGAGCTCCTCAAGATCGCCGAAGCGACAGAGCGCGAGCAGAGGCAGCGCATGGCAAAGCTGCGATCCGAGCGCGACAACAAACTGGTTGAGAAGCGTCTAACGGCGCTCCGCGAGGCGGCGAAGACGTCCGAGAATCTGATGCCGCACATCCTAGATTGCGCGCGCGCGTATTGTACCCTCTACGAGATCCGCGCGGCGATGGAAGCGGTGTTCGGCGCCTATCGCGAGCCAGTTTTCTTCTGAAGAAGAGCAAAGAGTGGTGGGAGTCGGCCTTCGACGCCCACTACCTGCGGGAGTACGGCCTTCTCTTCACGCTCGAGCGCGACCGCCAGGAGACTTCGCGCCTCATCGAGCTGCTCGGCTTGCCCGCAAGAGCGCGCGTTCTCGACGTCCCGTGCGGTCAGGGCCGGCACGCGCATTTGCTCGCCGAGGCGGGCTATTATGTGGATGGGCTCGATTACTCAGCGGAGCTTCTTGCCGTAGCGCGCAAGCGCGGCACGGCGAAGAATCTTCGATACGTCCGTGGTGACATGCGAAAGCTCCCCGCAGAGTGGACGAAGAGATTCGACGCGGTGCTCAATCTGTTCACGTCATTCGGATTCTTTGCGCACCCGAGCGACGACGCACGCGTGGTCAGGGAGTTCGCGCGCGTGCTCAAACCCGGTGGAACCTTGGTGTGGCACGGCGGGAGCAGGGACGGCGTCATGGCGCGATTCCTCCCGCGAGACTGGTGGACCACGAGCGACGGGACGCTATTCGCGCAGGAGCGCGAGTTCGATCCGTTGTCCGGTGTGTTGACGGTGCATTCGATGTGGAGGCGCGGCACGAAAAGCGGGACACGCGAACACCGGCTCCGCCTGTACACGGCCACGCGACTATCAGAGCTTTGCGCCGATGCTGGTCTCGTGGTCGAGCAGGCTTACGACGCCTTCAACGACAGGCCACTACGTCGCACCTCTTCGGAGATGCTGCTCGTCGCAAGGAAGGAATGACCGACCTTGTCTTGGCCCCTTCTATGCTGACTCAAAGCGATCGCAATCGTCCCCGCGATTGAGCACCTCACCCCGGAGGGATCGATGAATGCATTCCGGAAGAGAAGTGGGATTCTGATCATAGCGCTGTCAGCCGCAGCGTGCGCCGAGCGCAGCATCACCGATGCCCCTCAAGCGAAGTTGAAAAGCACGATCCTCTCGTCCGACGCGCTTCCGGGCGCGCAGGTGACCGTCAACTTTGAGCCCCTCGAGGTTCCTCCGTGGTATTTGCCCGGCCCGATCAACGGTCAGGATGATTGGTCGAGCCTCGGCGCCGCGGGGAGCGGCTGTGCGGTGTACGACCACCAGGTAGTCGTAAACGCCGCGCAAACGTCGTACAACTATCCGACGTTCGGTGCGCAAAGCCTACGGTTATCCAACGCCGTGACGAGTGGCTGTTTCGGTGATCACACTTTCTCCAAGCGGCTCGTCAACGCGGCCGGCGAATCGGATGCGGATGGAGGCGGATTTGTGCTTCCAGGGAGTGTGACACAGAAGCATTTTGAGGCCCAGTGGGATTTCGCCTCAACGGTCCCGAACGCCGAGCAGCCCAACCTCTCAGTTGTCGCCAGTCCTGATCGTGGCGACGGCTCGCGCATGAGCTGGGTGCAGATGACCGATACGCCCGGGGGGCTGGAGGTCAACTTCTTCGACGTGCAGGGCACGACGAGCCCAGTGAATTTCGTGGGGCCCACAAGCGTTGCTTCCGGGCTCGATCGACGTGTACCGCACACGATCAGGATTACGATGGACTTTGTCGAAGGCCCGAGCAACGATGTGGTTAAGGTGTATGTCGACGGCGAGCTCAAGCTCACCGGAACGAGTTGGGAGAACTACTATCGGTATGACGCCGAGGCGGCGGCCCATCTTGGAAAGACACCGCTCGTCAATAGAATTCTGTTTCGCACTGGTGGTGGACCAGAAAACGCAGCACCCCTGACT
>CATPBN010000269.1 GCA_955652635.1 uncultured Gemmatimonadaceae bacterium | reverse complement strand
GCGTTGGAGCAAGCCGGAGTGTCAGCCCTCGCGGCTCGCGACACAGATGCGCTCTCCGGTGGAGAATGGCAGCGGGTGCGCATTGCCCGCGCCCTCGCACAAAGAGCTTCAACCATCGTTCTCGACGAACCCACGACATTCCTCGATATCGCGCACGAGATGGCGATCTTCGAGCTGCTTTCGTCGCTTGCACGGTCCGGACTGGCGGTGCTTCTCGTGAGTCACCAGCTGAACCTCGTCGCGCGCTTCGCCGACACCATCGTGCTTCTCAACGAAGGAAAGATTGCCATGAGCGGAACGCCGAGGGACGTCATGAAAGCTGACCGGCTCGAATCGATCTACGGATGGCCGGTAGTGATAACACACGATCCCGCTGTGGGAGCCCCGACGCTCGTGCCGTTGCGTCGCCCGCTCACTCTATGAATACCCTCAAACTCTCTTCTCTCAGGCCAGCTATGAACTACAGATCTCTCTCCGTCATTTTTGTCCTCCTGTCCGTAGCGGCGCGGAATTCCGCGGGCGCCCAGGAAAAGGACACCACGCAGCTTCGAACAGTCGTGGTGTCGGCCTCGAAGATTCCGCGGCCGGCCAGCACCCTCACTCAGGCGGTCACTGTCCTCCTCGGCCAAGATCTCCGTGCACGGGGCGTGACGAGAGTATCGGATGCGTTGCGTGAAGTTCCGGGAGCGATGCTGGTCGAGAGCGGGTCCTATGGCGCGGTTACCTCACTATTCCTTCGCGGTGGCGAGAGCCGTTACACCAAGGTCCTCATCGATGGAGTTCCGGTGAACTCCTCCGGCGGGTTCTTCGACTTCAGTCATCTCACGACCGATAACATCGACCGGATCGAGATAGTCCGCGGACCTGCCAGCGTTCTTTACGGCGCCGACGCAGTCTCGGGCATCGTGCAGATCTTGACGCGCAGAGGGTCGGGCGACCCGAGCGCATCGTTCGGCGCTCGAGCCGGAACGTATCACTCTCTCGACATCGACGCGGATGCCGCGGAAGGTAACTCGCTTGGACAGTTCACCGTCGGGGCAGCGCGTCACTCGACCGACGGCATCATTCCGTTCAACAATCAGTATCGGAACGGTACCCTGAGCAGTGCGTTGACGCTCGCTCACGGCAGCGAAGGCGATGTCAGGATCTCGGCGCGCTACACGGCCGCCGAGTTTCACTATCCGACCGACTTTTCGGGACAACCGGTCGACAGCAATTCCTACCGCACCCAACACCGGCTCACGGTGGGACTCGATGCAGGAAGAGACCTGGCCGATTATGCGCAGGCTCGGTTACTCGCGGGTACAAATGAGGTATCCGACCTCACCGAAGACATTGCTACCCCATTTGGCGGCTCCGCACCTGAGCACTCGGCGTTCAGGTCGCGCGGGTATCGGCGAAACGCAGAAGGCAGGCTGAGCTTCTTCCTGCCGGCGAACGCCACTGTTACCGTCGGAGCGAATTACGAGAAAGAGCACGAGCGAAGCTCCAACGGCTCCGGACCGGTCGGCGGCGCCACGACTCAGACCGATTCTTTCGACGCCTCGCGCAACAACCTCGCGTATTACTCGGAATTGCTTGGCAATCCAGACGAGCGCTTTTCATACACCATGAGCGGGAGACTCGACGACAACTCGGACTACCATCGGTTCGCCACCTACAGGGTCGGCGCTAATGCAGGAATTCTTTCCGCAGTGCGGCTTCGCGCTTCGTTGAGCACCGCGTTCAATGCTCCCGCATTCAACCAGCTTCGGCCGACGCTATACACAGTAGGCAGTCCTGATCTGCGGCCCGAAAGGACTCGGTCGGCAGAAATGGGAGTGATGACCAGCTCGTGGGCGGACCCCATTCAGTTGAGCGCGATGTACTTCACCCAGCGCTTCTCGGATCTCATTCAGTACGTGAACGGCGGTGCGCCCAGCTACAAGGGAAGCTACGCCAACCTCACTGGCGCCAGCTCCAACGGGTACGAAGCGGAGCTCGCGCTCTTGCCGTCGCGCAATTGGCGCGGCAGCGCGAGTTATACGATCGTCAATCCGCGGGTCACCGAAGTCCCACCGGGTTACCAGGGCGGCGACAATGTCGGCGACGCCTTGATTCGGCGGCCGAGCCATTCTGGGAGCGTAGTGGCGACTTATTCTCGCCCAGCTGGCGCAGGTGTCGGCGTCGCCTTGAATTTCATCGGCAAAAGAGCGGACACTGACTTCGCTCAATTTCCGTCGACCCGTGTAACGCTGCCCGCTTACGCGAAGCTCGACATCTCCTCGGAACTCCCGATCGCCATGCGCAGTCGTGCCGGACTTACGCTGAATGCGCGGCTAGAGAACGCGCTGAACAAACGATACGAGGACGTGCTTCATTTTGGGGCGCCTGGACGAACTGTCTTGATCGGTGCGCGCGCTTCCACGCTCTTCTAAATGCCGCCGGTGAGACTCCGCAGCTGAGGGCACTGATCGAGCATTAGATTCTCTTTATGTCCCTCACGGTGACGGAAGCGATCGTTCTTCACGCCTTCGACTATCTCGAGAGCTCACGGATCATTCGTCTGCTGACGCGGGAGGGGGGCGTGCAGTCGGTGCTGGCGAGGGGAGCCAGAAAGTCGCGCGGACGTTACGGGTCGGCTCTCGATCTCTTCGCCGAGGGAACGGCGCAGGTCTATGTCAAGCCGAATCGCGAGCTCCACAACCTCGCTTCGTTCGAGGTACACCGTTCCAGAAGCGAGCTCGCGCACGATATTGGTCGATTCACCGCAGCATCGACGGTCGCCGAGCTCGCCCTTCGCTTTGCGGGAGAGGACTCAGGCCCCGTCTTGTACGACACAGTCGTGGACGTTCTCGACCGGATAGCGCGGTCGGCCCCGGAGCACACGATCGAGGACGGTCTCGCTGCGTGTTGGCGAATCGTGTCCGTGCTCGGCTTTACGCCCGAGCTTTCGAGCTGCGCTCTCTGCCACACTCCGCTGCGCGACGCGGACGAAGCAACATTCTCCCACGGATCGGGTGGAATCATCTGCCCTTCGTGCAGCAAGCTCGCGCCCGGGGGACGGAAGATTCCCGCAACGGCTCGCGCGGCAATCAGACGCTGGCTGGAGGGCGGGGAGTCAACCAACCTCAGTGATGCGGAAGCCCGCTCGCACCAGCGATTGCTGCGCGAATTCCTCGGAGCTCACCTGAGCGACGACAGGCCGTTGCGGGCCTTCGCGGTTTGGGAACACGAACGCTGGTCCGCCGCGTGATCATCGGAACCGCCGGGCACATTGACCATGGCAAGACAGCGCTCGTCCGCGCGCTGACGGGCGTTGACACCGACCGACTTCCCGAGGAAAAGCGCCGCGGCATAACAATCGACCTCGGGTTTGCTCCACTGTCACTCGACGGCGTGGGAACTGTGGGTGTCGTCGACGTCCCGGGCCACGAAGACTTCGTGCGCAGCATGCTCGTCGGGGCGACAGGAATAGACCTCGGCCTGCTCGTGGTCGCGGCCGACGAAGGCGTCATGCCGCAGACGCGCGAACACCTGTTGATCCTCAAGCTGTTGAAGATTCCGTGCATCGTCGTCGCGCTCACCAAATCCGACCTGGTCGATGCGGAGTGGCTCTCGTTGGTTCGCACCGACGTACAATCGCTCTTCGACGCATCGACCGGCCCGACCCCGAGCGTGATCCCGTGCTCGAGCCGAACCGGAGCCGGAATCGGAGCGCTGCGCGCGGCTCTGTCCGAGGCGCTCCGGAACGCCCGGACCCGCGGTGCCGACGATCTTTTCCGACTTCCGATCGACCGCGCGTTCTCGATCAAAGGGACGGGAACCGTCGTCACCGGAACCGTGTGGAGCGGCGAGCTGCGCACCGACACCAGCGTCCGGGTTCTGCCCAGCGGTAAAACGGCTCGGGCCAGGAGGATCGAGGAGCACGGCGTGTCCGCCGACCGCGCCCGCGCGGGAGCTCGGGCTGCCATCGCGCTTGCAGGCCTCGATGTGGACGATGTGCCTCGAGGAAGCGTCCTGGTTACCGACGAATCGTGGCAAGCCACGTCCATGTTCGAGGCGTTGGTCGGTGTAGCCTCTGATCTCACGGATCGCCTGTCGCCACGCACGGAGTTACGCGTACACGCCGCGGCGAGCGAGGTCGGAGCCCGAGTGGTTTTGGCGGATGCCGGCGCCGACGTCGAATCACCCACCTTTGCTCGGATCACAACCGACGCGCCCATAGCGCTTCGCGGGGGTGACCGCTTTGTGATCCGGCTGCCAGCTCCCTTAAGAACGATCGGCGGGGGAGTTGTCCTCGATCCATGTGCCCGCCGACGGCCGATGCCAATTCTGAAGGCTGATCTGCTGGAGGCGCTGTCCGTCGAGCCCGCAGCGAGGTTGCGCTTTCTCCTCGACACCGAATCAATGCGCGGCATCTCCATTCGAGACGTTCCCGTTCGAATCGGTTGCTCTCCGACTGAAGTGGCTAAGCTGATCGAGGTGACGGGTCCGTACGTCGGCCCGCGCAACCTTTTCTCCGCACAAGCTGTCGAAGAAGTAATGGCAACCGTACAGCGCATAGTCGCGGAGTATGAGATCAAGTCTCCTCTCAGCTCCGGCGTTCCCAATCGGACGCTGAGAGAAGGACTGCGCGTCGACGAGGAATTGGCCGACATCGCCATCCTCGAGATGGAACGGGCAGGATCGATCGAGGCTTACGGTCCGGTCGTGCGCCGGAAAGGCTGGCTACCTTCGCCGAGCCCGAGCGACATCGAAATCAGCAACCGTCTGGCGCATGATATTTGCGCAGGTGACCGGGAGCCGCCGGGTGTGGGCGAGCTGGTCGCACGTTACGGCAGCTCGGTTCCTTCGTTGCTTCATTACCTGGAGCGGCAGGGGCGCGTCGTCCAGGTGGAGACGGACCGCTACTACGACCGGGGTGCAGTTGATGTGTTGCTGGCGAAATTGAGGGTCGAGTTGGTGCCGGGACGTGTGTATGTGCCTGCCCAGCTTAGAGATGTGCTCGGATTCTCCAGAAAGTACCTGATTCCGTTTCTGGAGTTTTGCGATCGAATTGGCGTAACGGAACGGCGGGAAGAGGGTAGAACACTGAGGCAGACATCAGGTGTTTTGCTTGACAGTTTTCAAGCTCACCCGTAAGTTCGCGCTGAGAGAACATATGTCCACCTTTGTGGGAGTTAGCGTCTAGAGATCCTCTTTCGTCAGTATTTGGAGACAACATGAAGCACCTGTGGCGGGCGCTATTTTTTGTGCTCGTGCTAGGCGTGTTCATGCCAAGTCGTTCCGCGGCGCAGGGGATCACCCAGACCGGCGGAGGACAAGGCGCCGGGTTGCAGCTCGGACAGAATTACCCGAACCCGGTCAATCAAGACACAAGGATTCCGTTCGTCATCGGCGATTCGCAGGGATGTACGGATTCCGGACGTCTGCACCGCGTAAGCCTGCGGATCTACAATTTGCTGGCGCAGCTTGTTGCTGTGCCGCTTCTGCAGGGTGGTGGGAACGCTGCCGGTGGCGAGCCGCTGGATGGAGTGCAGTTGACGTGCAACCAGTACCTCGCGTACTGGGACGGGAAGAACTCTCAATCTGGAGAGGACGTTGCCTCGGGCATCTACCTCTATCGGCTGGAAGTGGATGGCAAGGTTCTCGTCAAGAAGCTGATCATCAGAAGGTAGGCGCGCGACTCGCAGTGCGACTCAGCGACACATC
>CATPBN010000268.1 GCA_955652635.1 uncultured Gemmatimonadaceae bacterium | reverse complement strand
CGTCTCAATCAGCCGGTTCAGGGAGTGGGGCTCGGCCTGGCGATCAGCCAGGATCTGGCTAAGGCGATGAAGGGGCAGGTTACTGTCGAGAGCGTGCTCGGCGAAGGCTCGACGTTCACACTTTCATTGCCGCGCGCCCCACATATGGACCTTGCTGACATCGCATTGAACATGCAATTGGACGCAGCCGGCCGCGCGGCAAGTGGCGACCTAGCCGACAGCCCGTTTCATGAAGGATCTCATCCCCAGCGTCCAAAAGAGCGCCGTGATGAGAATGAGCGCCAGCACTACGATGCCTAGCGACATGTGCGGCGCGGCGGGAGTAAGGGCGGCCCGCATTCCCTCCGCCACATAAACCAGCGGGTTGATCAGCACCGCGTATTTCATGACCGGCACTGCGCTCAATCCCTGCCACGGATAATACGCGCAGCCGAAGAAGATCATGGGCGCCAGAATGACGCCGAACATGAGACCGATCTGCTGCGGCTGGATCGCGGTGCCGAGAAAAAGTCCGAGTGACGAGAAGGCGGCGGCACCAAGCACCGTGATCAGGAGCACGTCACCGACGTGCCCGAACGTAAGATTGGGGATCGGGCCCATGATCAGACGCGCGACCGGCAGCACGAACAGCGCCGACACCACACCCTGCAGCACGCCGGAAATGATTTTCTCGGCCGCGACGAGCCAGATCGGAACGGGCGCCAGCAGCCTGTCCTCGATCTCCTTCGTCCAGCCGAAGTCCTGAACCATCGGCAACGCGACGGATTGAATGCTCGAGAATGTAAGACTGATCGCAAGCACCCCCGGCAACAGCGCCGTCGTGTAGCCGCGACCCATGAAGCCCATCTTCGGGAGCAGGTACCCGAACACGATCACGAACATGAGCGGCTGCATCGTCGTCCGCAGCAGGAAGAATGGGAGCTCCCGGCGGGCGACTCGCATGTCGCGTCGCAGCAATGCGGCAAACACCGACGACGGTGAGACCTCGCTCCGGGGAGTGTCGAGCGCGACAGCCGTCATCCGAGCTTCCTACCCGTGAGTGACACGAACAGCGTTTCCAGGCTTGGCTGCAGTAAATGAATGTCCGTAACCGTGCGCCCCGTGGATTCTGCGACTTCGATCAGAGCGGGCAGAAGCTGGCCGCCCCGATCGCTGTGCGCGCGCAGGACTCCATCCTGAGTCTCAACTCTGGTAATTCCCGCCAGCGTCTCTGCGAGCTCCGCGGCGGGCATCGCATCACCGTCAAGCACGAGCTCGAGAAGCGTTCCACCTGGTGCCTTCGCCTTGAGCGCGCGCGGCGTGTCGAGGGCGAGCAGCTTGCCCCGATCGATTATCGCCAGGCGGTCGCAGAGCTTGTCCGCCTCGTCCATGTAATGCGTCGTCATCACGATCGTGCGTCCGCGATCGTGAAGATCGCGAAGGATGTCCCACAGCCCTAGTCGCGCCTGCGGGTCGAGGCCGACGGTCGGCTCGTCGAGAAAGATGATTTGCGGCTCGTGCATCAGCGCGCGCACGATCATGAGCCGCTGCTGCTGCCCGCCGGACATCTCGGCCATTTTCGCGGACGCCTTCTCGGACAAGCCGAGACGCTCGAGGAGCTCATATGCGCGCTTCGTCGCGACATCGAAGGGAATGCCGAAGTACGCGGCGTGGAACTGGAGATTCTCGAGAACGTTTAGGCTCAGATCGGCGTTCGGCCGCTGAGGAACGACGCCGATCATCTGACGTACCCGTACTGAATCCTCCACAACATCGGCACCCGCAACAATCGCCTTTCCCGAGGTCGGACGCACGCGCGTGGTGAGAATTCCGATCGCGGTCGTCTTTCCCGCGCCGTTCGGACCTAGCAGCCCGAAGAATTCCCCAGCCCGAATATCGAGATCGAGCGACTCCAGAGCTACGACATCGGTCGCGGAAGCGACCGGTGCACCAGGCCCGAATCCCGTTCCGGAGGGCGCGCCACCTGGCCGCTTGGCCTTTCCCGTTCCCTTGTAGACCTTGCGCAGGGCGCGCATCTCGATCGCGTTCTGCTGCTGCTGTGCGATCATCAGGCCCCGATCGGATGCCATGTGGTTTTGAACTCGATGAAGTCGCGAATCTCGTACACGCTCTGCGAGTGCGCATCGCTCCAGTCGAATTCGTCGTCGCGCTTCCGGGCGCGGACCCGCTTGATGCTCTCTGCCGCGCCGAGCTGCAGCTGCTTCTTCTCTTCCTGATTCACGATCGCGTTCAAGCCACGTATGTGCGTGTGCGTCGCGAACGTTGGAACGAGCTCCTTTCTGAACCCGGTGAGAATGTTCACCACTCCACCAGGCAGATCTGAGACAGCCAGCAGCTCGCCGAGCACGATGGCCGGATACGGAAACTCCTGCGACGCCAGGCACACGCACGTATTGCCGGCGACGATCACGGGCGCGATCTGACTTAGCAACCCGAGCAGCGGAGCCGCATCATCGGCGATGATGCCCACAATCCCCATTGGCTCCGCAACCGTGAAGTTGAAAAACGGACCGGCCACGGGGTTTGTGTTGCCGAGCACCTGCTCGTATTTGTCCGACCAGCCGGCGTAGTAGATGAGACGATCGACGCTTGCGCTGACTTCCTTCGTCGCACCGGCCTTGGTCGCGGCACCCGATATCACCAGCGACTCCGCGATCTCGCCGCTTCTCGACTCCAGCATCTCCGCCAGACGATAAATGATCTGCCCGCGATTGTACGGCGTGCGATGGGCCCAGTCAGGACCAGCCTTCGCAGCTGCCTCTACCGCGTTTCGGAGGTCCTTGCGCGTGCACTGGGGAATGTTCCCGAGCAACCCCGCTTCCCGCTTCCCGCTTCCCGCTTCCCTCACAGGAAAAACGCGTCCGCTCTCGGACCTGATGAATTGCCCGCCGACGTACACCTTGGGCGTCTTCGTTACCGGAATGCGCGCCATCGCTAGACCACCTTCCCGTAATCCATCAGACCCTGCCGTCCGCCTTCTCGTCCGAATCCGGATTCCTTGTAGCCGCCGAACGGCGACGACGGATCGAACTTGTTGAAGGTATTCGCCCACACCACTCCCGCCTTGAGCAGCGTGCTCATTTTGAGAATCCGTGAGCCCTTGTCGGTCCAGACGCCCGCAGAGAGTCCGTACATCGTATTGTTCGCCTTCTCGACCGCTTCCTCGAGCGTGCGGAAGGTGAGAACGCTCAACACCGGTCCGAAGATTTCCTCGCGGGCGATGCGGTGGCTCTGCGTCACACCCGTAAAGACCGTGGGCTTGAAGTAGTAGCCCTTCGTCGGCAGACGACAAACTGCCGACTGGTACATCTCGGCGCCCGCCGTCACGCCCGAATTGACGAGCTCGCTGATCCGGTCGAGCTGCACCTTCGAGTTTATCGCGCCGACGTCGGTGTTCTTGTCGAGCGGATTGCCGACGCGAAGCACGTCGATGCGGTTCTTGAGCTTCGACACGAACATCTCCGCTATCGATTCCTGCACCAGCAGCCTGCTTCCGGCACAGCAGACGTGCCCTTGATTGAAGAAGATTCCGTTGACGACGCCTTCGACAGCCTGATCGATCGGAGAATCGTCAAACACGATGTTGGCTGCCTTCCCTCCGAGCTCCAGTGTCAACTTCCTGTCGGTGCCGGCGAGCTGACGCATGATCAGCTTGCCAACCTCCGTCGAGCCGGTGAAGGCGATTTTCGCGGCGGTGGGATGTCCGACGAGTGCGGCGCCAGTTTCGCCCGCACCGCAAACGAAGTTCACGACCCCCGGGGGCAGCTCCGCTTCGAGCAGCAGCTCAGCGAATTTCAGGGCCGTGACCGACGTCGTCTCTGCTGGCTTGAGGACGACGGTGTTTCCCATCGCCAGCGCCGGGGCGATCTTCCAGGCGAGCATTAGCAACGGGAAATTCCACGGTATCACCTGACCGACGACGCCGAGCGGAACGACCGTCACGCCTGGCATGGCGTACTCGAGTTTGTCGGCCCAGCCCGCGTGGTAGAAGAAGTGCGCTGCCGTCATCGGCACGTCGAAGTCGCGCGATTCCTTGATCGGCTTGCCGCCGTCCATCGTCTCGGCGACAGCGAACTCGCGAGCGCGGTCCTGAATCAGGCGTGCGATTCGATAGAGGTATTTCCCGCGCTCTGCGCCGGGGAGCTTGCTCCAGGGGATGTACGCTTTCTGTGCCGCGTGATACGCGGCGTCTACATCGGCCGGGCCAGCCAGCGCGATCTCAGCTAGAACTTCTTCGGTCGCTGGATTCACGGAGTCGAAGTACTTGTCGGATTTTGGCGCGACGAATTTTCCGCCGATAAAGAGATCGTATCTCGGCTTGAGCTTTGGATCCGCGGTCTCCGGGGCCGGATCGTACTCCCACAGATCCCCGAATATCAGCTGCGGAATGGAGCCACCAACCGCCGAAGGTCGGGCGATCGTCCTGGGAGTCGTCATCTCAGTAGCTCTCCGCCGACTCGGTGAAGTAATACGGCGCCTGGTACGCGCCAGTCTTTTCCTTTTCGATCTGCCTCAGCAGATCGTTGAGCAGCGAGCTCGCGCCGAAGCGGTAGCGCGTCGAGTTCAGCCACGCGTCGCCCAGCGTTTCCTTTACCGCAACAAGGTAGTGAAGCGCCTGCTTGGCAGTTCTGATTCCACCCGCCGGCTTCATCCCGATCGCGATTCCCGTCGCCAGATAGAAATCGCGGATGGCTTCGATCATCACCTGCGTGTTGGCGAGGGTGGCGCTGCCGGAAGCCTTGCCAGTGCTGGTCTTGATGAAGTCGCCTGGACGAATTACCTGCATCGCCAGAAAAGACGCAGCGCGGATATTGTCGTAGGTGTCGAGCTCGCTCACTTCCAGAATCACCTTGAGCTGCGCGTCGCCGCAGGCGTCGACCACGGCGCTGATCTCGTCCTGTACGGCCTTGAATTCGCCGGCGAGAAAGAGTCCACGGTTGATCACCATGTCGATCTCATCGGCTCCGTCGGAAACGGCGGTCTTCACTTCTTCCAGACGAAGCGCGAGCGGACTCTGCCCCGAAGGAAACGCGGTCGCGACCGACGCAACCTTGATCGCCGTATCAGCCAGCCAACGCGCAGCGTGTCTTACCAGAAATGGATAAATGCAAACAGCCGCAACCGGTGGCACATCCGGATCGAAGCTCGGTCTCCGAGCCTTTTGACAGAGTGACGCGACTTTCCCCGGGGTGTCCTTGCCTTCCAGCGTCGTGAGGTCGACCATCGACACCGCCGTCTTCAGTCCCCACAGTTTAGAACCCTTCTTGATGCTCCGCGTCTGGAACTTGGCAACGCGCTCCTCGATGCCAACCTGGTCGACGGTTCCAATCTCGTCGAGCAGCTTGTTGAAGGTCGTGCGCATGGTGGGGGATGCTGTCATGGTCATTCTAATATCGCGTCGGGAATCCCCTGTAACAACGTCGGATGCGTGTCGGCAGTGTGTAACTCACCCATTCCGACAACGCGCAGGGAGTGATTACTTTGGCGGTATGGCTGAAACCCGCCCATTCGCCGTTCTCTTCGACCTGGACGGCACGCTGATCGATTCGATCGCGCTGCTACTCGCCTCGATGAAACACACCTTTCACGGACGGCCAAGGAAGCCGACCGACGACGAATGGATCCAGGGTTTGGGGACGCCGCTACCGAAACAGCTCACTCCATACGTTGAATCCGACGAAGATCGAGAGCGGCTGCTCAATCGCTATCGCACATTCCAGATGGAGAATCACGACCGGCTAATGGCCCAGTACGCGGGGGTCATCGACACGCTGGCGCTCCTGTATCAGCGCGGACACCCGCTGGGTGTAGTGACCAGCAAGGGCAACATGATGATGGAGCGCGGTCTCAAGTTCATCGGCGCCGACGACTACATCGAAGTGGCGATCGGCTACGACTCGGTGCACATGCATAAACCCGATCCGTATCCCGTGCGGGCGGCGCTCGAAAAGCTGGAGTACACGCCGGCCGAAGCAGTTTTCGTCGGCGATTCACCGCACGACATACAGTCGGGCAACGACGCGGGCGTAATTACCATTGCCGCGCTGTGGGGGCCTTTCAGGCGCGACCAACTGGAGCGGTATCATCCGACCCACTTCCTCGACGACATCAAGGGGCTCCCTTCCCTACTCGACCGAATCGCAACGAAAAATGCGGGGTAATATATTCCGCACGTTCGAACCTCCTAGGAGTTAGTCAAAATGGGTGTGTCATATCAGACGGGAACGCTGGTCCGCACTGGAGAGGAGCGGGCGACGCTCGTTCGCCGCACGTACTCCCTCGTCCTCGTCAGTGTTCTGGTGACGATGGTGGGCGCATCGTTCGGGTTGTCTCAGCCCCAGTTGATGGTCTCCGTCGCTCGGCATCCCTTTATCGCTTTTATCTGCGCGCTCGCGCCGCTCCTGCTCGCGACGAGGAAGAAGGCCGAGTTTCCCATGAACATAGGCCTGGTTTTCCTCTTCAATCTCGTAATGGGCGTGATGATTTCGCCGGCTCTCTACTATTACGGAAGGACGACGCCCGGAGTGATTCCGCAGGCGGCAATCCTCACGATAGGCGCGTTCGGCGTTCTCACTCTCTACGCGTTCGTCAGTCGCCGCGATTTCAGCGCGTGGGGAAGCTTCCTCATCGTGGGACTGTGGGTACTGATCGGAACTATGTTCCTGAACTTCTTTTTCCAGAGCGCGGCGGTCGGCCTATGGCTCGCGTCCGTCTCCGTGCTGTTGTTCAGCGGACTGCTGGTGTTCGACACCTGGCGCCTGCGAAACTTCTACGGGCCCGACGAGTACGTGGGCGCGGCCGTGCAGATCTACCTCGATCTGCTCAACATGTTCATGGCTATACTCAGGCTGACGGGGAGCCGGCGGAACTAACTGCGCGGTTAGCGTGAGGCGGGTCGCCACCAGCGGGAAGCCGGTAGTTTTCAGGAGTCAACCGACATTTTCCTGAGCCCGATCAATTTGTTTGGCCATGTCGAGATCCTTTTGCGTGATCCCGCCGGCGGAGTGCGTGCTCAGCGTGCAGACGATCTTCGTGTAGCGGATATCGATGTCGGGGTGGTGATCGGCAGCTTCCGCAGCTTTGGCTATCGCCGAAACGAAGCCTATTCCGGTAAGGAAGTTCCGGAACTGAAAAGTCTTCGTAATCATATCGCCGCGCCGGCTCCAGCCAGGAAGATTTCCGAGCTCGCGCTGAATCGCGATGTCCGATAGACGTTCAGCCATCAGTTACTTGCTCCGAGCAGATTATTTGGCGAACAACATAGCAAATTTGAGACTTTCGCGCGCAATCCTGATCGGTCTGACCGCCTCGACAGTTGCGCTCGGCTTGCCTCGGCTTTTAAGCGCGCAAGCAGCTTCACCGGCTACACGCACCGATCATTACTGGCGCCTCTTCGCGTTTGGATTCGCGGGTAGCATCGTTGCCCACGAGACCGCCCACGTTCTGATGGCGTATGCGGTCGGGGCGCACCCATACTTCGGTCTCGATCACGGCAGGCCGACTATCTTCTCCGGAATAGACAGCCGGCTGCACCCACGCAAGCAGTTTCTCTTTTCCGCGGCGGGACTGACGACCCAGGCGCTGTTGAACGAAGCGATCCTGGATATTCCGCACTCCCGCGGAGGCGCCTTCGAGCGCGGAATTCTGGCGGGTGGCATCGGCACCACTCTCTTTTACATCACGCTCGGCCGAAACGCATCGGTGAGCGATATCACCTACATGGCGCGAACGTCATCCCTCTCCAAGACGCAGATATCTCTGATCTTCGGCGGGGTATCGGCGGTCCACGCCTGGCGGATCTCGCGGGATCCCAGTTATGCCCACTTTTTCGTAAGACCGGAGGGAAACGGGGCTGCGATTGGTTTTTCTTTCTAGCCCCAAACTAGACGCCGAGTCAGCTTCGGGTTATATTCGGTACTATGAAGCCGAGGGATCCCGGACTTTTTGGCCCGGAGTACGATCGAACCTCCCGTCACCTTCCTGTGATCGGCGAGCAGAAGGACATCCGCTACTATTCCTCCCCCGCCAAGAGCGTCCTCAACGGCCCCGAAACGACGGGCATGGGATTCTGGTCGATCAACCCGTATATCGGATGCGCCTTCGGTTGCGCTTACTGCTACGCGCGCTACACCCACCGCTACGTGATGGAGCGTGCGGCGACCGACGACAAGATGACCAATGAGCTCGGCGAGGCTTACAACAAGCTGCCGCCTTGGCTGGCGTTCGAGCGCAACATTTTCGTCAAGGGGAACGCGCCGGAAGTTCTGAGCCGCACGCTCAGGTTCGGGAGCAATCGGTACCTCAAGCTGCTGAAAGGCGAGACGATCGTCATCGGCACGGCGACGGATCCTTATCAGCCGGCCGAAAGAAGATTTCGGGTCACTCGTGGAATTCTCGATGTGCTCGCCGAACATCCTGGATTGAGGGTGGTGGTAATCACGAAGAGCCCGCTCATTACACGCGACATCGACGTACTCTCGCGGATCAATCGCCACTCAGCGCTTTCCGTTCACATCTCACTCATTACGCTGGACCGTGAGCTCGCGCGGCGGATCGAGCCGAGATCGCCGACGCCGGAATCGAGAGTGCGCGCCCTGGCACGACTAAGAGGGGCGGGAATCGATGCGGGCATAAACTGCATGCCGGTGCTGCCGGGCATCACAGACAATCCTTCCGATCTGGACGCGCTGGTGAAGCGGGTGTCCGAAGCCGGCGCGACGCACGTCGGCGCGTGCGCTGTGAGGCTGCAATCCGCGGCGAGAAAGCGCTATCT
>CATPBN010000267.1 GCA_955652635.1 uncultured Gemmatimonadaceae bacterium | reverse complement strand
GTTATCCGTCTTTCTTGCAAGCGGCTGCGGTGCTAGCCTCCTCCGGAGCCCGGAGAGGTTTCAGGAGGTGTCGTCATGATCCGCCGGACGCTCGCGTTGCGTGTTTTCAAAATGTCCGCGCTTGCAGCGTTTGTGCTGGTCGTGGGAACTGCCGCCTACGCCACTGCCCTGCAGCCGCCCGAGGGCCGTAAGATCCGGGTGGCCGTGGTACTAACCGAAGGCGCGGTCGTGATCGATTACGCCGGCCCGTGGGAAGTCTTCTCCAATGTCCACATCGGCAGCGGCAGCATGGGCCAGCAGATGCCCTTCGATCTTTACACCGTGGGGCGCGACCGCAACCCCATTCACACCGCCGGTGTCATGAAGCCGGGCATGACGGTCATCCCGGACTACGGCTTTGCGGACGCGCCAGACCCCGACGTGGTAGTCGTCGGCGCCCAATCGGGAGATGACCAGCTCGGTCCGTGGCTGCGGAAAGCCCATGCGCAGCACGCGCTGATCATGTCGGTGTGTACCGGCGCCTTCAAGCTGGCGCAGGCCGGGCTCCTGGATGACAAGTCGGCGACGACTCATCACGCCGCCCTCCAGCGCCTTGCCAACCAATATCCGCGCATCGCGGTGCAGAGCTCGGTGCGCTACGTGCAGTCCGACCCGCTCATCCTGACGGCCGGCGGGTTGAGCTCAGGGATCGACTCCGCGCTGCACGTGGTCGAGCTCTACTACGGGCCGAAAGTGGCCCAGGCCACGGCAGACGACATGGAATACCAAGGCCAAGGCTGGAAGACGAATGCCGGTAGCGGACAGCCGACGCAGGTCCAGGCGACGATCCCGCTCGCCTACCGAGACCGCGAGACGCTCTGGCAGGGCATGTTCCACCCGGCTTATCCCAAGCCCGAGCCGGAGTTGCCAATGGTCCTACATCTTGCCCAGGTTGAGGGGCAGTACCGGGCAACCATCGATGTGCCGAGCGAGTCGACGTTCGGTCTACCCCTTGATGACGTGCGGGTGGACCGTGGCCGCCTTCACTTCAGCCTAGTCACAGATGACGGGCCACTTGACTTCAGGGGCACGATCACTGCCGATAGGATTTCGGGCAATCTAACTCACGGCGGTTCTGTGACACCCCTGACCTTGAGCAAAGCCAACTCACCACCCGCAACCCTGCAGTGAGCAGGCGATGAGTGCCAGCGCTGCGCTGCGCCACCAGCCCCGCAAGACTGATGACCAAATGGGGACGTCGGCACTGTTCAAATTGTAGCCCGTGTCGGCGAAGGCTCCGGCGCTGCCGCCGCAACGTCCGCTTCGGCGCAACGAACGCTATGGCGAAAATCCGCACGCCTGCAGAGGACCGCTCTGGGTCGTGAGCCGCCCGGTTGCGAGAGCGGGCGCTGGGACAGTTCGAAGATGACATTGCGTGATATCACGTCACACCACGTGATACCAAGTGCCTGTTGCAATTGGGACGCGGCTCGCATATGGTTGTTCCGTAAGCCCCTACCCCGCGTTTCACACGGCAGGGCCACTGGTTCGATCCCGGTACCACCCACCATTCAAGTCAAAGACTTCGGTCGATTTCTGAGCCTGACTGCCCCGTATTTGGGACAGTAGGTCACCTAAACTCTTCCGCGCTCAGGCAATCCGCGATTCAGGTCTTCGTGTGGCAGCCGGATCCAGCCGTCGGCGCTGCCTTCACGGCTAGCGCGGGCTCGTAGCGATCGTGGTGGCGCACCCACTCCATGGGCCCCTTGCGCTCATCGCGGCCCTTGGGTGTGAGATCGAGGAGACTGTAGGTGCCCATCATCACCTCCACGCCACGCCTGTAGGTCGAGTAGGTGTGGAAGAGATCGCCCGCCTCGTCCTTGTAGAACACGCTGATGCCGGGCAATTCCTCGCACTCGAAGGGCTGCATGCCATAGTTGTAGTACACCTGCCCCTTCGCCTCCTCCGGCGTGAAGCTCACGCGGAAGTCGTGATTGAAGTCGCTGCCGAATGAAGACACCCACTTGAACCGCCAGCCCATGCGCCGGCGAAACCGCTCGATCTCGGCCAGCGCCGCGCGGGAGATGGCGACAAATGTGACATCGCGATGCGCCAAGTGCACCTTCATGCCGTCAGTGTGGTCGGCCATGAAAGAGCAGCTCGGGCAGCCTTCCTCCCACCCCGGGGCGAGCATGAAGTGCTGCACCATCAGCTGGCGGCGGCCCTCGAAGAGATCGGCGAGGGTGCGCGTGCCCTCTAGTGTGTCGAAGGTGTACACCTTGTCGATGAGCACCCACGGCAGCGCGCGCCGTTCGCGGGCAACCTGATCGCGCAGGTGCGTCAGCTCCCTCTCATGCTCCAGCAACTTCGTACGCTCGACGACCCACTGCTCCTGGGACACGACCGGATGGTTCGTGACGCTCGATTCACCGATGGCTGTCTTCATGATGCGCTACCCGGTTATTTAGAACGCCGCGCGACGCCCCGTCGGTTAGATCCTTGCCTGTCTTCCGAGTCGTTGTATGTCGTTTAGACAAGTCTACGCAAACGGAAGCGAGGTAGGGAGTAACAAGATAGTCGTGAATCCCGCCAGTGGCGGCGACAGCCTGTGCCCTGCCCACAGACGGCAGCGATCGGTCTATTCTGTTGAAAAACTCGTTTCCCAGGCGCACGCGATTTTTCAAGAGAATAGAAAAGCGACAGAAAACCCGCATTATACACGCGGTATGACGCACTGTGCGCAATCATTGTCGGAGATCGTCGAGAGCGGCTCTCCCCCTCGGCTCGCTCGAATTTCAGGCCTTTTAAAGGCCTAGAATTTTTTCACTGAAACTAGCCAGGGAGTTGTCGGGTCGCCCCAGGGATCGCGCCGCTGGGGCTCCCACAGATCCGGACATGCAGGATTCCCGCATCCGGCTCTTCGAGTCAAGTTCGCGCTGAGTGACGGTAAACACTGTGAACCACACGCACAGGAGGTAAAGGATCACGCTGCAGGAAGGCCGAGAACCGAGCCCACGGTAGCTTGGCGTTGGACCGGCGGCGTAGCCACTTGCGCCATATACGTTCGACGTGGTGCCGGAAGCTCGACAGCGAGCGCCCGTTGCCAGTCATCCCGTAGTAGGCATAATGGCCGCGCAGTTGGCTGCTCAGTTGCTCGTGCTGCCATCGCACCGGTGTATGGCGATGTCGCCGACACCAAGCTTCAATGGCGCGCAGTGCGCGACTCAACCGATTCTTCGCCGTCTTACGCCGCACCACCCAGTTCCCCTTCCGAGAACGACCCCAGTACAGGGTGAACCCAAGAAAGTCGAACGACCGCGGCTCGCCTGGACCGCTCCGGTCGCGATCTATCGAACCCGGCCGATGCAGCGCAATCAGCCGAGTCTTCTGCGGGTGCAAGGTCAGCGCATATTTCTCAAAACGCTTTGCCAACACCGCGAAGACTCGCTCCGCATCGTCCTGCCGTTCAAAGCCCAGCACGGCGTCATCGGCATACCGGACCATGAACGATGTTCCTTTGAGCCGTGGTTTGACATCCTGTTCAAACCACTGATCCAACACCTCGTGCAGATAGATGTTCGCCAGTAACGGCGAGATCACTCCGCCCTGAGGTGTACCCTGATCGGGGTAGCTCAGCTGGGTTCCTTCCAGAACACCCGCCTGCAGCCACTTACCGATCGCACGCAAGATCACCCCATCACCCACCCGACGAGCCACCATCTGCCGAAGCAGCGCTCGATCCACTCGGTCAAAGAAGCTCTCGATATCGAGCTCGATTAACCAACACTGCGCCAACGGCATGATCCGTTGCCACAGTGCATCCAGCGCCTGGTGTGCTGAGCGTCCCGGCCTAAAGCCATACGATGAGTCTAAGAACTGCTGCTCGTAAAGCGGTTCCAATATCATGACGACCGCTCGCTGCAGCACCTTGTCCTCCAACGTCGGTATGCCGATCGGTCGAAGACGTTTGCCGTCACCCTTCGGGATATAGACGCGTTTCACGGGCGGTGCCCGATAGCGACCCGATTTGAACCGATCGAGTAGGCTCGACAAGTTCGCCTCCAGCTCCGCTTCGTACTCCGCCGACACTTGACCGTCGACCCCTGGCGCTCCATCTTTCCGGGTCCGGCGATACGCCTCGCGCAGCCAGTCCAAATCAATGAAGTGTGCCAGTGTCGACAACGCCTCGTGTGGATAGCGTTCGGCTCGCTTTGCTAGCTCAAGTTGTTTTGTTGAGATGGTCTGTGGACTCGGTGTTCCCACCATCTATCCCTCCTCGAGCACCTCGACCCGATCTTCCCCTTTCCTCCACCGGCTCCGCTCGGAATACGTTCGCCAGCTTCATCGGTACTACGAGAAGACTCCGACGTCTATGACCTCATCCGCGCGCCCTTAACAGGAGCACGTACCATCGCGTTCGTGCGTTCTTCGCTTCGCTCGGCACTACACGTCATGCCGGCGACCTGGACTACTTGATTAAACGGCGCCCGCACCGTTGTCTTCGCAATGGAAAGTCAGAGACCTCCCAGGTTCCTGTGGCACCCACGCGTCGACCCATGCCCTGCTCTTAGACCCCGCGGAGAGACTCACGCCTGGCGTTGCGGCGTGAAGCTTGCTGCCTTCCACTTTGAAAACAGTGTCGGCCTCCGATTCATATTCGTTTCGAGGCTCAATCACACGGCCTAGCGACTCCCTGTGTACGCTTCGCAGCCAAGGTCGCCCCTGGACCACGCAACACTCGGTTCCGGCTGGTTGCCAACCTTTGCCGGGCAGGCTTGACCCCTGCTGGGTTCCATCAGAAGTTTTCAGTCGCGTTCTCCTTCACATGACTTCCAGCTCCTCCAGGCTTTGCCTGGCGCACTTTCAACAGAATAGGCC
>CATPBN010000266.1 GCA_955652635.1 uncultured Gemmatimonadaceae bacterium | reverse complement strand
GCACAGGCTCGAGACGGGAGCGGCGGCGTGAGCAAAGTGGGCGAAAGCGATTATCTCGAGTGGGCGAGAAGTCATGGGAACATCAAATACAGTCTGGCACTCAGTGGCGTCCCGCCAGTCGACGTGAATCTTCTTTCGCCGTCGGTAGATGATTTCACGATGGTGGCGGACAATGAGTATGGCTGGCCGCCTTTGCTGGAGCGCATTGCCCTGCGGTACGGTGTAACGCCGGCGAATGTCGTTCTCGCGCACGGCACATCGATGGCGAACCATCTTGCTTGCGCGGCGCTGGTCGAAGCCGGGGACCACGTGGTGATCGAGCGTCCGGTCTACGATCCGCTCGTCGCGGTGCCTCGATACCTTGGGTGCGAGGTTGGCTTCTTCGAGCGACGCGAAGAGGACGGATACGCTCTCGATGTCGCTCGGGTTGAGGCAGCGGTCACGCCCAAAACCCGGCTCGTAGTTCTATCGAATCTTCACAATCCAACAGGCGCAACAATGAGTCGAGCGGACCTCGAGGCGCTGGCGCAACTAGCGGATCGGCGAAGCTTCCACGTGTTGGTGGACGAAGTCTATCTCGAATGGATCTACGGGCTGGGCAAGGATCCCGAGATTCGCTCCGCAATAAACATCTCGCCGAGGTTCGTGACGACGCGGAGTCTCACGAAGGTCTTTGGACTGGCTGCGCTCCGCGCCGGCTGGATTCTCGCCGACGCCGAGCTGGCGACGCGGATACGACGACTCAACGGATTGTTTGCCAGCTCGATGTCGCACCCTGCCGAACGGTTGGCTGCGCGCACTTTCGAGCACGCCAAGACGCTGCTGGAGAGGCAGCGCAAGCGCGTGGCACGCAACCGTAGCGTGGTCAACAAGTTCATCGAATCGCACTCGATGCTGTCGTGGCTGCCGCCCGACGCGGGTACGGTCGGGTTCGTGCGTCTCGAGGGCGGCAACGTGGACGAGCTAGTCGAGAGATTGTTGGCCAAGGACTCACTTGTAACGCCAGGTCGATTTTTCGGCGCGAGTGATCACTTCAGGATTGGATTCGGAATGGAAGCAGATCATCTCGACGAGGGACTGAAACGATTGGCCTCAACGCTTTAGCACGCAGCCCCAAGCCGGCCCGCCGATCGCCCCCGGCCGGCAGTCTTCAGTTGCAGTTGAACTATTAATCCGACCCGTGGGCGCCAGGTGAGCCCGGCGAGCGATCCTTTCCTCTCACGATATCGAGGCGAAGCTCGTACCACCCATCCCCCTGGTAGTACTGAACCCGAAGATCGTGGTGCCCGCCGGTGAGCGGGGCGAAATCGAGCGCGGTCTCGTGCGGCTTCCAGTCGTCGATCACCAGCGCGCCATCGACCCACACGCGGATCCCGTCATCGCTTAAAGTGCGCAGGCTGTACTCCCCGGGCGCGAGATCGACCGAACCCGTCGCCTCGAGCGCGAAATTCTCCCTAGGCAGATTCGGAAGCGCCCGGTATCCCTCGTAGTCCAGACGCGGAACTTTCGCTGCGAGAATAGTCGAGTCTCGCGTTAGAACTGACATCGCGCCGGGATTCTTTCGCGGATCGCCGGTACTGTCGCTCCACTTGAAGAATCGCGTCATCCAATTGATCGGCGGCTCGAAACGGCTGTACGAAAACGTGTACGGCGCGCGCGCAGGGAGCACGACTCCTCTCGGCGAAGTGGTCGATGTACCGGTGTACTCGAGCGTCAGCTGCCAGTCCCCCAGCGAATCTGGCTTCGGTGCAACACCAATCGTGTCCCCGATGGCTCCGCTTTCCGACGATACCGAGGCGACGCCCCGCCGCGAGGTAACGCGCCACTTTCCCGGCGGGCCCAGAGTGCGAAGTCGCAAAGGAGTCTCGCGAGCACTATCGACGGGTGACAGCTTCGGCGATCGATAGTCGTAGGGTCCCCATTCGTCGACGATGATGGCCGAGCGTGGGCGTCCCGCAAGCGAAGTGTCGGGGCGCGACGGCATAAAGCCACCTGGCAACGGGAGGACGCTATCGACGAGCTCGAGCGGCGGTCGCAGGAAGCGGCGAGGCCAGGGGGCATCGAGCGCGGTCGTGTTATCGCTGAACGAATACCCGCTCGAATCGCGCAACACCGTGACGGAATCAACACCCAGGAAGCGGTTGTTGATGACGCTCAGCGCGCTGGTGTTTGCGGCCCGGACGCCGACCCGCCCTCGACCAAAAAGATTTCCATCTATTCGATAACCAGTGCTACGCGTGTCGCGGTGCTTGGGGTATCCCCAATCGGACGGCTCGATGGAATCTCCCCACACACGGATCGCAGTCGAATCGTCGACGAATATGTTGGCGACGATCACGTTGCTCTGACCGTGCTCGATGGCGATGCCAGTGCGGTTGTCGAGGAACCGATTGCCGACGATCCGCGACCCGAAGCTGTACCCGCCCCACATCCCGTACTCGGATCCCTCGACGAAGTTGCGTATGAAGACGTTGCGACTGAACGTCGCCTCGATTCCGTTCGCCGGCGCGAAGCTGAAGTCGTTCATGTAGAAGAGATTGTCGTTGGCTCCGCCCTCGCCCGTGTCCATCGTGCTCTGTCCGGCCCAGAGGAACACACCATCCCCGCCGTGTGTCATCGAGTTGAACGCGACGACGTTCTTGTCACTCTGCTCGTACATCAGCAGATCGGCAGCATCCTGTCCGCGACGATAGAAGTGATCACTGTACCCACGAACATCGTAGTCGACCTGATTGTGCATGATCCGGTTGCCGCTCGACCTGTACAAACCGATTCCGAGCCCGGAGTTGAACGAGAAGTTGTTGTTCCAGATTCGGAGGCCGTTCGTCCGCACGAGCATCAGTCCGTTCATTCCCTGCGTGACGGTGTTGCCGCGAATCTCGCCAGTCTCGACGTCGCTCAGATACGCGCCAGCGCCGTAACGCAGCCACTCATCCTTCTCGTTGTGGTGGAACGAGAGCCAGTCAATCAGGCTCTCGTGTTCGGTCACGCTGTAAAGACGTGGCTTCCAGTTGTAGCTCAGGTCGTTGTCGATCAGCGAGAGGCTCCTCGTGTGGCGCGCGAGGATTCCAAATCTGTAGCCACGGATGCGGGAGTTGAGGATGCGCACGTTGCGTCCCCCTTCAACGCGTACCGCGACTCCGTTTGCGAGGTCGGGATTGGAGTCGGGGGACAAGCCCTCCATCGTCGCGCCCGCGAAATCGACGGTGATGTCGTTGCCGCGTATCGTGATCACCGCGGAGTCGACCGATTCCGGCGCCGCGAGCCGATAGACTCGAGGGGCAACCCGGGCTGACTGAGTGATCACGAGCCCCGGTCGGAGCTCGATCGTGGTGGTGGAGGTCTGCGCTAGTGCAGGCGGCGCGCTTACGAGAGTTACCCCTAGTAATCCGAGAGAGACGCGCGTCAGCATTGGCCAATAGTAATTCCTCTCAGGCG
>CATPBN010000265.1 GCA_955652635.1 uncultured Gemmatimonadaceae bacterium | reverse complement strand
GCGCTGGCCAGGTCAGGACGCACGCCCAGCGCCGACAGCACGTGAGATGGACTGATGCTCCCGCTCTGGCACGCCGAGCCCCCGGACGCGGCGATCCCGCGCAGGTCGAGCGCCATGAGTAGCGACTCGCTGTCCGTTCCCGGCACGGAGATGTTCACGATGTGCGGTGCCCGCTCGGCGCCACGTCCGTGGATTACCGCGTCGGGGACCTTAGCGAGGATGCCGGTCTCCAGTCTCTCGCGCAGCTTCCGCAGTCGCGCGCAATTGGCCTCGCACTCCGCCAGCGTCAGCTCCGCCGCGCGAGCGAGACCAACTGCAGCTGCCACGTTCTCGGTACCCGGACGACGTCCGCGGTCCTGGGTTCCTCCGTGCATGAGCGGCTCGAGGCTTGTCCCGCGGCGAATGAAGAGCGTGCCGATTCCTTTTGGCGCGCCGATCTTGTGCCCGGAGATAGTCAGGAAATCGAAGGGCTGCGTCTGCGCGTCGATTGAGGTTTTTCCGAATGCCTGCACCGCGTCCGTGTGGAAGAGCGCGCCGCGCTCCTTCGCCTTCGCGGCGAGCTCGGGTACCGGCTGGATCGTGCCTATCTCGTTGTTGACCCACATGATCGAACAGACTGCGACCGCATCGTCAACGAGATCTTCAAACGAGTGCCAGTCGACGACACCATCGGCTGTCATCGCGAGAATGCGCTCTTCCGCGCCTTCAAGAGCCGCCTGATGCACTGCGCCAAGGACTGCCTTGTGCTCGATCGGGCTAGTTACGACTGCCCTTCGGCCCCTCCCCTTGAGCGCGCGCCAGGCACCGAGGATCGCGAGGTTGTCGCCCTCGGTGCCGCCGGATGTGAAACAGATCTCGTCAGGACGCGCGCCTAGACATCGGCCCACCCGTTCTCGCGCCTCGTCGAGCGCTGCGCGCGCCTCGCGCCCCCACCGATGGGTGCTCGAGGGATTTCCGAAGCGAGGGCCATAGAACGGCTTCATCGCCTCGAATACTTCTTCGCGCACCGGAGTCGTAGCGGCGTGATCGAGGTAGACGGGATCGCTGGCCGGAGTCATAGGCCCAATTTAACGCGTGCTGCTCGGACAGGCATCTAGGTCGCATAACCCTTGTCCTAAATGCCGGATCGAGCAGCACTGCGGTGTCAGCCCTGAAAGAACTTGCTCCTGACGTCCCACAGCTTGGGAAAGAATCGCTGCGAGATCGTTTTCTGGAGGTATTTGGAGCCGAGCGTCCCACCGGTGCCGCTAGTCAGTGGTCCAATGATTCGCTCGACGAGTTGGACGTGCAGAAAGCGCCACATCGCAAAACCCTGCTCGTACTCTAGCAATCCCTCCGCCAGCATCTGCAGCGGACGCTGGTGCGCCTCCGAATAGACCTGCTCGAGTGTCACGTTGTGGGCTACCAGCAAGTCGTCGTAAAGCTGCTGCAACGTTGGCTTCTCTAGCGCGTCCTTGACCAGCAACGGAATCTCACCATGCTGCTTGAGCGCCTGGAGAAAATGCTCGTCGCGCATTCCAGACTTTGCCTCAATGGCGCGGAACTGGACGCTCTGCGATCCGCTCGAGGTGCCGAGATAACCGCGAAATTGTGCGAAGCGCTGTGGGGGCAGAGTCTCCAATGCGGAGAGCTGCCCCGTGACGATGTGAACGAGGGCGTTCACTCTGCGCACAGATGTGAGAGCGCCGAGAGTGTCCTTCGCCTCCATCAGGCCGATGAGCGCGTCGAGCTCGTGAAGTATGAGCCTGAACCAAAGCTCGCTGGATTGGTGGACGATTATGAAGAGGAGCTCGTCCGGGTGCTCCGGCTTGGAGCGTGGCCGCTGCAATCGGAGGAGCTCGTCAAGCGCGAGGTACGACGCGTATGTCACCTCGCCACCGGATTGTTTCGCAGACCCGGCTGGCGGCTCTTTCCGACCTCGTCCCGTCAGAAAGTCGCTACCTCGAGCGCAGCGACATCTTCCACACGCATGGTTTCGGTGGTGAAAAACGGCTCTCCGTAACGGCATCGAATGAGCGAGCCGTAATGGGCCGCGTGATGCCGAATCAAATCGTTCAGGGGCTCGCCGTTCGGGTACACCTCTCCTGCCTGGACCGCCTCCCCGAATTGAGACTTGTAGCATCCGATCGCCTCGAGCTTTTTCTCGAAGGCTTCGCTGATGTCGACGACGAACGTCGGCTTCTGATTGTCTTCGCGAAATGAAAGGGCGTGAATCACCTTTCTCGGCCGGTGCGGCGGGATGTCCTGCTCGACCAACTTCAGGCCGGCGACGAAGCACGCGTCACGCACGAGCTGCGCGACGATCGGGTGGTCCGGATGTCGTCCGTGAAGCGAGTGGGTTATGACGACGCTTGGCTGAAGCTGTCTTATTACGACGGCGACCATTGCGCGTGTCGTCGGTGTGTTGGTGATCCCGCCATCCGGAAGCCCGAGATTCTTGCGAACACTGACGCCCATCACCTTCGCGGCCCTGGCCGCTTCTTTGGCGCGGAGCTCCGGCGTGCCCCGACTGGCCAGCTCTCCGGCGGCGAGATCGAGAATGCCCGTGCTCCGTCCAAGCATGTGCGCGCGAACGAGCGTGCCGCCGCAAATCAGCTCGACGTCATCTGGATGAGCTGCGATTGCGAGGACGTCTACGTGTGTCATGCCGGAAAGTTACGCGAGCAGGGGCAAAGGGGATACGCCTCGCCCGGCAGCGCTACTCGTAGCGTAGCGCGTCGATTGGGTCGAGCTTGGCTGCCCTCTGCGCAGGAAGCATCCCGAATATGATGCCGATGCTTACCGACACCATAACCGCGACGATGGTGAGACCCAGCGGAACGGCGGCGTCGATGTTCATCGCGAGCGTGGCCAGTCGCCCCAATGACAATCCAATCAAGATGCCGAGAATACCGCCGAGTCCGGTCAGGGTCGCGGATTCGATGAGAAACTGGAACAGGATTTCGCGCTTGGTTGCGCCAAGGGCCTTCCGGATCCCGATCTCTCTGGTGCGACTTGTGACCGAAACCATCATGATCGCCATCACCCCAATTCCGCCCACGAGCAGGCCTACGCTCGAGAGCACTATCATTACCAGGAAAAACACTCCCGTGATCTTGTTGAACGTGTCGAGAATCTGATCCTGAGTGATGAGATCGAAGTTGTTCTTGTCAGCCGGGTGCAGTCGCCGCATTTCTCTGAGCGCGATCGTGACCGCCTCCTGTGCGTCGGCCGTTGAAACACCCCTCTTGGGCTTTACCGGGATGTAGAGCGCGTTCGTCTTATCGATCGTGAACTGGTGATCCAGCATTTGGTACGGCACGATCGCGCCGATGTCCTGTCCGGGCGGCGAGAAGATATTGCCCGGCTGAGCGTAGAGACCGATGACTCTTGCGGGACGCCCTCCGACTCGGATCTCTTTGTCCAGCACCGACTCCCGCCCGAACAGCTTGTGCGCTGCGTTTTCGTCCAGCACGGCGACGTTGGACCCTGAAGCCATCTCGGCCGGCGTGAACCAGCGGCCATCGAGCAGCTCTCCGCCCTGGATCTCCTGGTACCGGTCATCAGCGCCCATGATGAGAATGAACTGGGTGTGTTGCGCCCCGTAGGAAAGCCGTCCGTTGGCCTGGGCCCACATGGCGGCGTATGAAATCTCGGGAAGCTGTCTGATGCGCTCCGCTTCGGCCTCGACGAGATCGGGCCGCACCCGGATCCACTTCGGCAATCGGTCCGGATTCACCGGTGTCTGCGAAAAAACCTTGACTACGTAGAACGTGCTCGGTCCGGCGATCTCGATTGTGCGAACGATCTGATCCTGAATTCCCTGTACGATCGCGGCCATCGCCATCACCGTCGAGACGCCGATTACTACACCGAGTATCGTCAGAGACGATCGCAGCTTGTTCGCCCTCAAAGTGTCGAGAGCGATTTGCATGTTGCTCTGAATCCGGTCAGCGATGATCATTCTGCGCGCAACGCGTCGATCGGGTCGAGCTGGGCCGCGCGCGAGGCCGGGTAAACTCCGAAGAGCACGCCGACGCTTGCACCAAGGGTCAGGGCGAGAATGATGGACCAGAGGCTGACGCGCGCGGGAAGTGGAGACGCGAGGCTCACGAGCGAGGCCAGGCCCCACCCCGCCGCGACGCCGCAGAGTCCACCGAGGCTCGCCAGCACGATTGCCTCGACCAGAAACTGCTTCCGAATGTCTGCCGACTTGGCGCCCAGGGCTTTGCGCACCCCGATCTCGTGTGTCCGCTCGGTCACCGACATCAGCATGATGTTCATGATCACGATTCCTCCCACGACGATCCCAATCGCGACGATCGCAGGGATCACCGAGAAGAGGATCTTGGTGAGATTCTTCCAGAACTCGACGAGTGCATCGGCAGTCTCGACGGAGTAATTGGGCTCGTCACTGGGCCGCAGGTGGTGCGCGACTCGCATCGCCTCGTTGGCGCGCTCCATGCCGCTGGCGACCAGCAGAGCGCTGGGCATCTTGACCGAGACAGTGTTGGTCTTTCGTCGGCCGTAGATCATCTCGAACGTCGGCAGCGGCAACAGGACGAACCCGTCAAACGATTGTCCGAGCACACGTCCCTTTTTGGCGATAGTGCCGATCACCGTGAAATGCTGTCCGAGGATTCTGAGGTCCTGCCCGACAGGCTCCACGTGCTCGAAGAGTTTTTCGGCGACATCGGCGCCTATCACGGCGACTGGCCTCCGCTCGCGTACATCGAAATCACTGATCGGACGACCGCTCGCGAAGACGTAGTCCTGCACGATCTGATACGGCGCCGTGACACCGAGTACCACAACGTCGCCCATCGTGTTGTTGCGCCACACCAGGTCAGCTATCGGCGTCGGCCAGCCGGACTGAAGACTGACGGCGAGCGCCTCCGGGACCGCGGCGATCACGGCGCTCGCGTCAGCCTCGGTGATACGAGGGCGCTTCTGAAGCTTCCGCCATTCCTCGTCGTCGAACAGTCCAATACGAATCGGCGAGCGTCTGACCTGGAACGTGTTGGCACCTATCAGCGCGCTGGCCAGGTTCTCCTTCACGTAGGCGTTCATCCCCGTGATGAT
>CATPBN010000264.1 GCA_955652635.1 uncultured Gemmatimonadaceae bacterium | reverse complement strand
GCCGACACCCGGTGCGTCATTCTATACGCTCCCAGCACACAGGCTTCGGCCAGCGTACGAGCATCACGCTTGTCGGTCTTGTCCCAATGGCGACTAGTAGCGTAAGTGATTGAATAGTAACGCCCAATGGTGCTCAATAGCGCGGTTCATAGGCCTCCGGAGCCGAAGGTCGTGGGTTCGAGTCCCGCCGCGCCCATCTCTTCGTCTCCTCCCTTTTTTTGATTCGGGATCGCTGCGCCGGTCAGTCGGGAGGATGTCGGCTTCGAGGACACCCCGCCTCGACCCAAGCCGAGACGCGGGGGAAGGCGCACAATCTGAGAGCTACGCGGTTTTGAGAGCTTGACCCACTTGAGTGAGCGACTGACGCGCGTCGCCGAACAACATCCGCGTTTTCTCATGATAAAAGAGCGCGTTGTCGATTCCCGCGAAGCCGTGGCCCATGCTGCGCTTCAGCACGATGATGTTGCGCGCGCGATCGACATCGAGAATGGGCATCCCGTAAATCGGACTCGTGGGATCGTCGCGTGCGGCCGGATTCACGACGTCGTTGGCTCCGACGACGAGTACCACGTCGGTCTGCGGAAACTCCCCGTTGACCTGATCCATCTCCAATAACTGATCGTAGGGCACGTTCGCCTCGGCCAGGAGAACATTCATGTGGCCCGGCATCCGACCCGCGACAGGATGAATCGCGTACTTCACATCGACGCCCCGCTTTTCCAAATCGGTCGCGAGCTCTCTGACCGTGTGCTGAGCCTCGGCGACGGCCAGGCCGTAGCCGGGAACTATCACGACGCTCCGCGCATATGCGAGCGCGATCGCCGTGTCCTCTGGCGTTGTTTGGCGAACGGTGCGCCCGACGGCGGTCGATGCCGCAGCCGGGTCGCTGCTGGCGGCGCCGAACGCCCCGAAGAGCACGTTGCCGACGGATCGATTCATCGCGGTGCTCATGAGCAGAGTCAGCAGGGTACCTGATGCCCCGACCAGAACTCCGGCCACAACCAGCATCTGATTGTGCAGCACAAACCCCGTGAGCGCGGCCGCGAGTCCCGTCAATGAGTTCAGTATCGAGATCACCACTGGCATGTCGCCGCCACCGATCGGCAGCACGAACATGGCGCCCAGGACGAGAGCCGCCGCAAAAAGGGCCCAGAGCGCGGGCGACCCTCCCCCGGCAACGACGAAGACTCCGAGAGCGACTACCGCCAGCAGAATGAGGGCGTTGATCACGCGCTGCAGTGGAAACTGCAGCGGCCTGCCAGGAAGAATCTCCTGCAGCTTCCCAAACGCGATGATGCTTCCTGTGAATGAGATCGCCCCGATCACGGTGCCGAGCACGATCGAGGTCGATTCGCCGACGCCAATGCGCTCTCCCAGTCGCGACAGGCGGAGAAACTCGGCGACCGACACCAGCGCGGCGGTGGCGCCTCCCATTCCGTTGAAGAGCGCGACCATCTGCGGCATCGCCGTCATTTGAACGGTTCTGGCGAAGTACACGCCCATCACCGCGCCGATCAGAGTTCCAATTGCGATGGTCCAGAAGGACACGATCTGTCGATCAAGCAGCGTCACACCGAGCGCGAGCGCCATGCCGATCGCGGCGATCCGATTGCCGGAGCGAGCGGTCGCGGGGGAGCTGAGTCGCTTGAGCCCGAAAATGAAGAGAACCGCGGCGACGATGTAGCTGATCGCTATCACCGAGGCGCGGAGCTCAAGCATCCTTCTTCTCCGCCTTTCCCGTCTCTCGTTTCTTGAACATCTCCAGCATCCGGTCCGTCACCACGAATCCACCGAACACATTCGCCGCGCCGAACACGACGGCGATGAACCCGAGTGCGTGAAGCAACGGAGTGTCAGCGGACCCGGCGACGAGCATCGCCCCGAGCACCACGATTCCGTGAATCGCGTTGGTCCCCGACATGAGCGGCGTGTGCAGCACCGACGGCACCCTGCCGATGACTTCGAATCCGACGAACATTGCCATGATGAAGACATAGATGCCGAGTATCAGCTCCTGGCTCACTTTGCGGGCTCCGCGATCGAGAGTGTGGGATTGGACATGCCGAGGCGCTGTCGCGTCGGAGCGTGACGGATCTCGCCGCCAGCGGTGACGACGACGGCAGCGATGATGTCATCAGCGAAGTTGAGGTTCAGCTCGCCGTGCGGCGCGAGCAGTGCGACGAGCGCCGCCACATTCTTGGAGTACATCTGGCTGGCGTGAAATGCGAGCTCGCTCGATATGTGGAGTGGGGCTATGATCGTCACGTCGTGCTGAACCGTGGTCTCTCCCGGCACGCTGAGCTCGCAGTTGCCGCCCTGCTCTCCCGCGAGATCCACGATCACCGATCCGGGGCGCATCGCCTTCACTGTCTCCGCGTCGACCAGCAACGGCGCCGGCTTTCCGGGAATGAGCGCTGTTGTGATGATGACGTCGGCCTCGAGAGCGCGCTTATGAATGAGCTCCCTTTCGCGCTTGATGTGCTCCTTGCTCAGCTCTTTGGCGTAGCCGCCGGCATCCTGCGCCTGCTCCGCGTGCACGTCGAGCTCGATGAAAGTGGCACCCAGACTCTGTACCTGCTCCTTGACGACCGGCCTCGTATCGAACGCCTCGACGACCGCGCCAATCCGGCGAGCGGTCGCTATCGCCTGGAGCCCGGCGACTCCCGCGCCGATGACGAGCACTCGCGCGGGACGAACCGTCCCCGCCGCAGTCATGAGCATCGGGAAGAATTTCTGGAGGGCGTTGGCGGCAAGCAGGACCGCCTTGTAGCCGGCGACAGTACTTTGCGAGGACAGGGCGTCCATCATCTGCGCGCGCGTCGTGCGTGGGACCAGCTCCATGCTGCAGGCGATGATCTTCCGCTCCGCGAGCTGCTGAAACAGGGCCGGGTCGCCGGACGGCTGCAGCAGTCCGATCAGAATCGTGCCTTCCTTCAAGAGATCGAGCTCAGCCTCTCCGCTCGCCTCCTCGCGACCAGGCCGCTGCACTTTGAGAATCATCCGTGCGGTCGAGTAAATCTCCGCGGGGAGATCGGCCAGGTCGCATCCGGACGCCCGGTACGCTTCATCGGTAAAGCCGGCCCTTTGCCCCGCGCTCCGCTCGACGATGACGCGGTGGCCGGCTCGAGTCAGCTGGGGGACAACGTCGGGAACGAGGGCGACGCGGTGCTCGCCGCGCGCGGTCTCGCGTGGAACTCCTATCAGCATGCCTTCGGGTTTTGTGGCGTCATCAATGCGCCATAAGATAAGCAGTCCGTAAAGGGCGCGTTTATATTCACGCTCAAATGCCACGCCACCTTCATTGGACTGAATTGACCGGGGGAATCATCGCGACGGCCGTAATCGTTGGCCTCGTCGTCGTCATTTTCCTGTTCGCGCGCGTTGGCGCCCTGCACGGCAAGAAAGTAACGCTGTACGTCCTCACTGACGACGCCGGCGGAGTCCTCTCCGGAACCGAGGTCTGGCTCGGGGGAAAGAAGGAAGGCCTGGTGAAGGACGTGACCTTTCGCCCGCCATCGCCCGATACCATGGAGCGGCTCGTAATCAAGACAGAGATTCTGAGCGAAGGACTGCCCAACATCCGACGGGACTCGTACGCCAGCATCCGCCCGGGTGACAGCATGATTGGCGCGATTGTCGTGTACATCTCACCCGGCACGGCTGGGTCTCCTCAGCTCCATGAAGGCGACACGGTTCATATACAGCACCATTCGAGAATAGCCGACCTGACGAAGGACGTAGGCCGGATCGGACCAGCCTTCTCCGAGCTGGCAGCCCAGGTGCAGGACCTCAACACGAAGATCAGCCAACCCGTGGGGACTCTTGGTAATGTTCGCACGCGTGGCATCCGACGGCTGCCCGAGGTGAGCACGCGGATGTCTCGCCTCGCCGCGAAAGCGACGAGCGGCAACGGGACGCTTGCTCTCGCCGCGCGGACCGATCTCACGGGGCGGGTATCGCACGTGATGGCAGCCGCCGATTCGATTCGGACACTGATGTCGTCGAACAAAGGAACCATCGGCCGCTTCCGGCGCGACAGCACGCTCGTGACCAAGGCGAGCGGAGTCCTGGCCGAGGTGGACACTCTGCGCTCGCTTCTGGCCGACCCGCTCGGATCAATCGCCGCGGCGCACTCGGACAGCGTTCTGTCGCGTCAGCTCGCCCGCACTCACTCTCTGCTCGATTCCCTTATCAAGGATGCCAAGAAGCGTCCCGGCCGTTACATCAACTTCTGACTTGACCACGTTTTTCAGCGCCATTACCTTCGGTTAAATCGGGCGTAGCAACGCCTCCCTCCTCTATTCTCTCCTCCGCACCAATCTCCGCACCTCCTGAGCTCGAGCGGAGCTCAGCCCGCTTCCAAATCCCTTCCTCTTTTTCTCTCCATAGCGTGGATATCGCCGAATTAAAGCGAAAGTCCGTGACCGAGCTCCAGGAGATGGCTGACGGCCTCAAGATCGATGGCTCGTCGGGTCTCCGAAAGCAGGACCTGATTTTCCAGATCGAGCAGAATCTTCTCGACACGGACATCGTGCTTCACGGCGATGGCGTGCTGGAGATTCTCCCCGAAGGCTACGGCTTTCTGCGGAGCCAGGACTGGAGCTACCTGCCGGGACCGGATGACATCTACGTCTCGCCCTCGCAGATAAAGCGCTTTGGACTGAGGACCGGCGACGAGGTTCGCGGGCAAGTCCGTCCGCCGAAACCATGGGAGCGCTACCTCGCGCTGCTCAAAGTGGAGAGCGTCAACGGCGACGACCCCGAAAAGGCAAAGGATCGCGTTCCATTCGACAATCTGGTGCCGCGCTATCCCGACGAACGGCTCCGCCTGGAGACCAGCGATGGCGATCTCAGCATGCGCGTGGTCGACATCATGGCGCCCATCGGAAAGGGCCAGCGGGGAATCATCGTGTCTCCCCCACGGGCCGGGAAGACGATCCTGATGCACAAGATCGCGAACGCGATCGCGGAGAATCATCCGGAAGTCACGATCATCGTGCTGCTCATAGACGAGCGGCCCGAGGAAGTGACGGAGATGATCGCCAGCATGATTCGCGCGGAGGTGATCAGTTCTACGTTCGACGAGGGAGCCGCGCGCCACGTCCAGGTAGCGGACATGGTTCTGGAGAAAGCCAAGCGGCTGGTCGAGAGTGGGAAGGACGTCGTGATCCTGCTCGATTCGCTGACGCGATTCGGTCGGGCCCACAACACGGTTGCACCGCAATCGGGAAAGATTCTTTCGGGCGGAGTCGATGCGAGCGCGCTGCACAAGCCGAAGCGGTTTTTTGGCTCCGCCAGAAATATCGAGGAAGGCGGGTCACTCACGATCATCGCCACTGCGCTCACCGAGACCGGCTCCCGCATGGACGACGTGATCTTCGAGGAGTTCAAGGGCACGGGCAACATGGAGCTGGTTCTCGACCGCAAGATCGCCGATCGTCGCATATATCCGGCGATCGACATATTCCGCTCGGGCACGCGCAAGGAGGAGCTCCTGCTCAGTCAAGCGGAGATCAACCGGGTGATTCTGCTGAGACAATTTCTCGCGGACATGCCCGAGGCCGAGGCGATCGAGTTCCTGCTAAGGCAGATGGCGAAGTCCAAGAACAACAAGGAATTCTTCGCCCAAATGGCGCAGGGGTAGGGGTACCGTGAAGGCGGCGCTGGCTCGTTTTCTCGCGGTGGACTACGGGCGGAAGCGCATTGGCCTCGCGATCAGCGATCCGCTGGGCATGATCGCCTCGCCGGCGGGCTTCATCACCCGGCGCGAAGGCAAGCGGCCCCCCATCACAAAGATTCTCGCGCGCGCCGCGGAGCTTGAGGCCAGGGGCTTCGTTCTGGGCCTTCCGCTCGACGGAGAGGGCAACGAGACTGATTGGACCGCAGAAATCAGGGCTTTGGGAGCAGAAATCTCGAAACGTAGTGGCATGCCCGTTCGTTTTTATGATGAACGATTCACTACGGCGGCAGCTTTGCGTACAGTACGAGAGATGGGAGAATCCACCCGCGGTCGGAAGGGCGACGTTGACTCGCTCGCCGCGACGATTCTTCTCCAGCATGCCCTCAATGTTCCGGACTGAGCTCCGCGCGGCACTCGCCGTGGGGTGCTTCGTGCTGGCCGCATGCGGCCAGACGCCGTACGGCGCATCCACGCGCGTGATCATCCCGAGGGGAGCGAGCTTCGCTGAAGCAGCGGATTCGCTGTCGAAAGCCAACCTGGTCGGATGGCGGAAGATGTTCCGGGTGTACGCGCGCGTGACCGGTGGGGACCGCAACATCAAGCCGGGCACGTATCTCCTCAAGCACGGAACGCCGTGGAAGGACATCATCGCCGCTCTCAATGGCGGACACGGGTTCGTCAACACTATCACGATTCCCGAAGGCTACACGATCTCGCAGATCACTCCGCTTCTCGCCCGAACGCTCAAGGTTCCGGTCGAATCGGTGCAGGCCGCCATGCGCGACACTTCGTTGCTGGCGAGGCTCGACATCCCGAATCCGACGCTCGAGGGTTACCTCTTCCCCGATACCTACGCGTTTCCGCTGGGCACCACGGCAGGCCAGGCGGTGCGCGAGATGGTTTACGATTTCGAGCGGCGCTGGAAGCCGGACTGGGATGCGAGAGCGACGGCTCTCAAGATCAACCGCAACGATCTGGTGACGATGGCCTCGATCGTCGAGAGAGAAGCGCGAGTTCCGGAGGAGCGCCCCGTCATCGCCGCTGTCTACTACAACCGGCTCCAGAAGGGAATGCTGCTCCAGGCAGACCCAACGGTTCAGTACGCGCTCGGCCACCACGTTGGACGGGTCCTGTACAAAGACCTCGAAGTGAAGTCACCCTACAACACGTACATCCACAAGGGCCTGCCGCCGGGTCCGGTCGCCTCGGCCGGAGTCGCCAGTCTCGCGGCCGCTGCCAACCCGGCCAACGTGCCTTATCTCTACTTCGTCGCCAGTCCCGACGGCCATCACGAATTCCGGATGACCCTTCAGGAACATACGAGCGCTATCAGGGAAGTCCGCGGCACGAAGCAGCCGCGCGCATCCACCGCGAAGGCCGCGGTCGCCAAGAAGCCGGCGTCGAAGATAACGACGAAACACACGACAACGACAAAAAAGAAACCGACGCGAAAACGTTCGGTTCGCGCGACAGCCTTAGCTCGATAGCGGATGCTCGATCCACGGATCCTGCGTCTCGTCGCCATCACCGATGACGCAGAGGATCGCCGCCCGACGCTCATCGACCGCGTTGCGGCGGCCGTGCGCGGCGGCGCGACGAGCGTTCAGGTGCGGCTCAAGACCGCACCGCCGCGCGAAGTCGTCGAGATCACGCGCGCGATAATGGCCAGGACATCGGTTCCGGTGATAGTCAACGACCGCGCGGACATAGCTCTGGCCGCGGGTGCGGCGGGGGTCCACGTTGGCGAAGCGGATCTTCCTGTCGCCGCCATCCGAAGATTCGCGCCCGAGAATTTCATCATCGGCGCATCACTCGGCAGCGATGCGGAGCTGGCGAACGCCAAGGGCGCTGATTACGTCGGGATTGGCCCAGTATTTGGATCCGACTCCAAGAGCGACGCGGGCGGCGCCATTGGCGTCGACGGCTTCAAGCGACTCGCAGCAATGGTGGAAGTGCCGACAGTGGCGGTCGGCGGAATAACCGCCGATCGCGCGCTTCAGATCACGGTGCATGGCGCGGCGGGAGTCGCCGTGATCAACTCGATATTCAGGGCTGATGACCCAGAGCGCGCGGCCCGCGAGATCGCGGACGCCATCGGAAAGTGACGTCCGGCGCGCGCTCAGCTCCACCGCGCCTCCGATTGTCACTGTTCTTGTGAGGCTTGTTCGCTTCCCGCGTCACTTCTTCGATCTTGCCGCGGACCGGTGGGCTCAGGAATAAGTCAGCCAGCTCCGGATCGAATTGGGTTCCCCGCCCCTCCTCGATCGCTCGTATCGCTTCGCTGAAGCTCCGAGCATGGCTGTAACGCCGCCGGTGAGTGATCGCATCGAAGCTGTCGGCGATCGCCACGACTCGCGACACGAGCGGAATTCTTCTTCCCTTCAGTCCTCGCGGATATCCCTTGCCGTCCCATCGCTCGTGGTGGGCGGCCACTCCTTTCGGGAGGTCAGGAAAGAATCCCTTCAGCGGAGCCAGGACCTCCGCGCCGCGGATAGGGTGCGTCATCACGGCTCGACGCTCCTCGGGAGTGAGCTTCGAGTCCTCGTGGAAGATATCGGTCAGCGCTCCATGAAGCTTCCCGATGTCGTGGAAGAGCGCGACACGCTCGATGCTTCGTAGGGTGCGCTCGCCCAGACCGGCTGCTTCGCCAAGTATCAGCGCCCCGGCGGCAACGCGGCGGACGTGGGCGCCGGTGATGGCGTCGTTGGCGTCGATGGCGTTGAGCAGCGTCTCGAGCGTGGCGGCGCTTAGCCGCTCGGCCTTTGTCCGCATGCCATGCTCGCGGAGAAGCAGCCCTCCTGCCGCCGCGGCGCCGAGCGTGAATGGGACGATGTCTTTCATGCGAGCGCGATGCGCAAGAACCGTACGCTCGTTCGGGTTACATTCACGCATGACTGTGGCACGCGTGAACCTGAAGGGCGCGCGGCGGTGGCTCAGCGGACATCCGTGGATCTACCGCACCGATGTGATCGAGCGCCCCCTCGTGGACGCGGGTGCAGTACTCGTCCACGACAATCGCGGGAAGCCGCTCGGCTGGGCGCTGTGGAGCCCGTTGTCGGAGATCTCTCTTCGGTTGCTGGACCGCGATCCCAACGCGGTCATAGACCAGGCTTGGTGGGACGAGCGCATTGCCTCGGCGATTGCGCGGCGCGTTCCCCTCGAGGATCACACCAACGCGTTTCGGCTGATTCACGGCGAGGCGGACGGATGTCCTTCGCTCGTTTGCGATCGTTACGACCAGTGGCTCGTGGTGCAGCTCATGAGCGCCGGACTGGAGTCGTTCAGAGAAGAGATCCTCTCTTCGCTCCGCTCGCTCGTTGAGCCGGCCGGGATTCTGGCGCGGAACGATGTTCCGTTGAGAGCGAAAGAGGGATTGCCGCGCGAGACGGTTGTCCTGGCCGGCGAAGTGCCGCGCGAGATAGAGGTGCACGAGTATGGCGTAAAATTCCTGGCCGCACTGTGGACCGGCCAGAAGACAGGCGCGTTTCTCGACCAGCGGGAGAACCGCCACTTTGTTGGAACACTCGCTCGAGGGCGCGCGCTCGATTGCTTCAGCTATCACGGATCGTTCGCCCTGCACCTGGCGCAAAACGCAACGCACGTGACCGCGCTCGACGCATCAGGGCCGGCGCTGCTCCGCGCGGCGGAGAATGCCGAGCGAAACTCGCTCGCGAACATCTCCTTCGTGGAGGCGAACGCATTCGATTATCTGCGGGACAAAGAGCGCGAAGGAATCACCTTCGACACGATCGTGCTCGATCCACCCGCATTCGCCAAGACCCGGGCCGCAATTCCGGGAGCGCTGCGCGGATACAAGGACATCAACTTGCGCGCGATGCGTCTACTCGCGCCCGGCGGGTTGCTGTATACGGCCAGCTGCAGCTTCCACCTGACGAAGCCGCTTTTTCTGGAGATGCTTCAGGACGCCGCCGCTGACAGCGGACGTCGTATCGCGATCCGCGCATTTACGGGTCAACCACTCGATCACCCCGACGTGCTGACCATCCCGGAGACGGGTTACATCAAGGGCGCGCTGCTCGAAGTGATGGAGTGATTACCGGCGCTGACAGTCCGGGCAGAAATAGGTGGAGCGCCCAGCCTGGACGATACGCTCGATGATTCCGTTGCAGCGCCGGCAGATTTTTCCCTCGCGATCATACACTGCGAACCTACTCGTTCCCCGCGTGTCGGTATAACGCCCGGGGCGGCGCTTTTTCGGACTCAACACTAGCCTGATTGCTTCGACGAGCTTCGCCAGCTTCGACTTCGTCACGCTCGCGGCCGGCGCTCGGGGATCCAGCTCCGCCTCCCAGAGAGCCTCCGCCGCGTAGATGTTGCCGAGTCCGGCGATCACTGATTGATCCATGAG
>CATPBN010000263.1 GCA_955652635.1 uncultured Gemmatimonadaceae bacterium | reverse complement strand
CGGACGGGAGATCTTCATGACGGTGTTCCGTCAGGCGGCGGCACGGCGCGATGTGGTCATCTCGGCCATCGGCCCCGCGAAATGGAAAACCGGGTTTCAGTCCGTCTGGGTCGGCTCGGCGTACTTCTGGTTTTTTGCGGCGACTCTTGCCTCTCGTCATGACTGGAACGGCGCGGGCTGGCGCGGGTTCGCCTACTTTAACGGCATCGTTGGGACTATCACGATGGTCATCTCAGTCGTTCTCACCATTTATTCGCTCGCTCTCTACCTCCGGCGCTACGCCGGAGTGTTCGTCCGTTGACCGCTCGCCAGGTCGAGCTGATCACCATTGGTGACGAGCTCCTCCTCGGCTTCACGATAGATACAAACGCCGCGCACATCTCCCGCGTGTTGGCGGCGAACGGGATCGAAGTCGTGCGCCGCACAACCGTCGGCGACGAGGCTGACAAGATCGCCCAGGCTGTGAGGGAAGCGCTCGACCGAACGGGAGCGGTGATCACCACTGGCGGTCTCGGGCCAACCAGCGATGATCTCACCAAACCGTCGATCGCTCAGATCTTCGGCCGAGCGATGAAGCTCGATGAAGCGATCGTCGCGAGGCTGGAGGAGCGCTGGCGCACGCGATTTCCCAACAGCGCTTTTCCCTCGACCAACAGAACACAGGCGGAGATCCCTGAAGGGGCGCGAATCCTCGTGAATCGTCACGGGACGGCTCCCGGTATCTGGCTGGAAGACGACAAAGGCCGCTGGGTGGCGATGATGCCGGGCGTCCCGCGAGAAATGCGCGGCATGCTTGCCGAAGAGCTGCTGCCAGCGATCCAGGCGCGGATGAAGGGCGTCGAGAGCGTCGTTCTCTCAGGCACACTGCGGACTACCGGCATCGCGGAATCAGCGATCGCCGAGCTCCTCGGCCCGAATTTCCTTGGCGACAGCCAGTCGGAGCTCGGGTCTCTGCCGCTCGCCTACCTGCCCGGCGTCGCCGGAGTGGATTTGCGGGTGACAGTCAAGGGAATGGCTCCCGAGCGCGCGCAGGAACTCGTCAAAAAGGCGATCGTGAAACTACGCAGCAGAGTGGAAGCGTATGCATACGGAGAGGATGACGTCGATCTCGCCGCGGTCGTCCTCGATCGGTGTCGCGTGCTGAAACTCAAGCTCGCCGTAGCGGAGAGCTGCACGGGCGGGATGCTGGGCGAGCGGCTCACCAGTATCCCCGGATCCAGCGAGGTATTCCTCGGGGGTGTGATAGCGTACCACAACGACGTAAAAAAGGAGCTGCTCGGCGTGCGTGCCGAAGATCTGGAACGCTATGGCGCGGTGAGTGAAGAAGTGGCCCTACGGATGGCGGCGGGTGTTCGCGAGAGAACCGGCGCCGAGATCGGGGTTTCGGTCACAGGGATTGCCGGGCCCGGAGGCGGCACGCCGGAGAAGCCTGTGGGGCTCGTCTGGATTGCCATACACGGTCCAGACGCCAAGGCACGCCGTTTCCATCTTCCCGGAGATCGCGCAGAAATGAGGCAGCGCGCGGCCCAGGCTGCGCTGGAGATGGTGCGTCGCACTCTTGCAAAAGGTTAAGTTTCAAACATGAGACACTCGAAGAAGAAGGGTGATCAGACCCCGCTTAGCGAGCAGGATGTGATGGGCTCCGAGGACGATTTCGCTCCCGGTGGCAGCGGCGGCGCGCAGGCGCAGGGGGCTACTTTTGACGCCGGCCCCAGTGCCGATCGGGCGGGTGAGGCCGGCGGTACTGATACCTCGGTGGGGGAGCCAGGAGCCCCAGGCACCGACGATCTGGCGACCGAACGGGACAAATACCTTCGCCTCGCTGCCGAATACGACAACTATCGCAAACGGTCGGCAAAGGAGCGTCAGGACGTCAGCGCACGCGCACAGGCGGACCTCGTGAGGCAGCTAGTCGAAGCGCTCGACGATGTCGCACGCTTCGCGCATATCGATCCTGCCACGACCGACGCGGGCACGATCGTCCAGGGCGTCGACATGGTCGAGAAAAAATTGCTGAAAGCTCTTGGCGGTGCGGGACTGGAGATCATCAACCCGTTGGGAGAGACATTCGATCCCGCGCTCCACGAAGCGGTTGCCACCGAGGCCACTTCAGCGCGCGAAGACGACCACGTGGTCTCACGTGTGTACCAGCCCGGATACGTCTTCAGATCGCAGTTGCTGCGTCCCGCCCGCGTGGTGGTGAAGCAGTGGAACGGCTGATCGCTGTTTCGCTCGCCGGTTAAATGGCGCAGTCCAAAGATTTCTACAACGTACTCGGCGTAAGCTCGACCGCCTCGCAGGACGAGATCAAGAAGGCCTACCGCAAGCTCGCCAAGAAGTTTCATCCCGACGCCAATTCCAGCGACGCGAAGGCTGGTGAGCGCTTCAAGGAAATCTCGGAGGCAAATAACGTCCTGAGCGATCCCGCAAAACGGAAGCAGTACGACGAGATGCGCCGTTATGGTGCGTTCGACGGAGCTTCTGGTTTCTGCGGCGGGAGGTCGCGTACCGCCGGCGCCGTTGGCTTCGGAGGTGGAAGCTCGAGAGGGTGCGAGCGGACCATCAACTTCCAGGACTTCGACATTGGCGGGCTGGGTGGGTTGGGCGATCTCTTCAGCTCAATGTTCGGAGGCGGGGAAGCGAGAGAGGCATCGCGCCCGCGCGGACCAGAAAAGGGAGAGACCGTCGAGGCAAATCTCGACATCCCGTTTCGCACCGCGGCGCGCGGCGGAAAGGTCCCGATCGAACTCGAGGTGAGAGAGGAGTGTCCCACGTGTCACGGCACCGGAGCAGCGCCTGGTGCCCAGCTCAAGATCTGCCCCGAGTGCAACGGCCGGGGAGTGATCTCCTTTGGTCAGGGCGGGTTCGCCGTGAACAGAACGTGTCCGATGTGTCTTGGTAAGGGACAGGTTCCCACCGAACCGTGCCCGACGTGTCACGGCACGGGCGAAGTTCGCGTGCGCAGGAAGGTAGTGATAAATGTGCCTCCTGGAGTTGATACGGGCTCGAAGATCCGGCTCAAGGGACAGGGGGGGAAGGGAACTGCAAACGGGCCGCCAGGCGATCTCGTGATCACATTCAACGTTCAGCCCGATAAGTTCTATAGCCGCGATGGACTCGACGTCATCGCGCGGGTTCCGCTCAATATCGCTCAGGCGACGCTCGGCACCAAGATCAGCGTGAAAACGCTCGACGGAAAGAAGGTGGCGATCAAGATTCCGCCAGGCACCGCGTCAGGCAAGCGGTTCCGCGTCCGTGGTCAGGGAATCCAGAAGGGGGAGCAGAAGGGAGACCTGATCGTAGAGGTCTCCATCGCTGTGCCCGAGAAGCTGTCCGAAGAGCAGGAGCGAATGATGAAGGAGTTCGCAGATTCGGGCGGGATGAAATACTAGTACGCATTCTCGCGCAACAATACGGATCACTGACTAACGCCAATAGATGAAGACCACCGCGCCGGCGACTCCTGCGCGCAGCCAGAGGCACGCGCTCGCGTTCATCGCGGTCACGCTGCTGCTCGATACCATCGGGTTCGGGCTCATCATGCCCGTATATCCGCGGCTGCTCGTCGAGCTCACGGGCCAGGGCCTGAGTCGGGCGGCGGTGTACGGCGGTTGGCTCGGTTTCGTCTATGCGGCGATGCAGTTCCTCTGCGCGCCCGTCCTCGGAAACCTGTCTGATCGTTATGGGCGCCGTCGAGTCATCCTGATCGCAGTTGGTGCGCTGGGGATCGATTACATCATTATGGGATTCGCGCCGACCCTGGCGTGGCTGTTCATCGGTCGCGCGATCGCTGGCGCTGCGGGCGCATCGTTCACGCCTGCCTACGCCTACGTGGCGGACATCAGTCCACCGGACAGACGCGCACAGAATTTCGGAGTCGTCAGCGCAGCCTTCGGAATAGGCTTTATCATCGGGCCTGCCATCGGTGGACTGCTGGGCACGCTGGGACCGCGTGCGCCGTTCTTCGCCGCGGCGATGCTGAGTCTCATCAACTTCTCTTACGGTTTTTTTGTGCTGCCCGAATCGCTTCCTCCGGAGAGACGGCGGCCGTTCAACTGGCGGCGCGCGAATCCGCTCGGCACTCTGAACCAGATGAAGAAGCACCCAGTCGTGGTAGGACTTTTGTGCGCGCTCTTCCTGTGGGGATTGGGCAACCAGGTGATGCCCGCCACTTGGGCGTTTTACACGAAGCTCAGATTCGGCTGGTCCGAAGCGATGATCGGAGCGTCTTTCGCGGCTGTCGGAGTGGTGATGGCGTCGAGCCAGGCGATCGTCATGCCCCTGCTGGTGCCACGGCTGGGAGAGCGCCGGGCTGCGCTCGTAGGAATCATCGCGGGGATGG
>CATPBN010000262.1 GCA_955652635.1 uncultured Gemmatimonadaceae bacterium | reverse complement strand
TCACGATGAGCTGCCAACTCCGACGCGCCTGAGCTACGAATTTGAAAACACCCTTCAACTTCAGCCCGCTGCCAAGGGAAGTGATTCCGCGGGTTACATCATCACGATAGCGGACAGCTTGGGCCAGACACGTGCTGCGTTTGCGACACTCTCTCAGACGGAAGCACTCGTCGTCGCACTTGTGAGGGCAGCCCAACGTTTCCCGCTTCTCTCGGATGCAAAACTCAGACGGTCGGGAGCTCTGCCGCCAGACGAGGTTGCGTCTAATTGCGATCGAGTGAGGGATAGCGTTCTGACGAAAGTCCCCGTCGATCGCTGGCCCGCCGCTCATGCTGTGAACCACCCCCGCCCGCCAAAGGCGCCGTTCGATGCGGTAGCCGGTGCACGGATTACTGCCTCCATAATCGTGCTTCCAGACGGCTCGGTCGACTCGGGCACCCTCAAAGTCACGGGCACTCGCGACGGACAATACGAGACCAAGGTGCTGGAGTGGCTATCGAAGGAGGCAAAATGGACTGCCGGAACTGTGGCGGGCTGCACTGTTGTGAGTCACGCCGGACTGGTAACGGTTCGTCTCGGGATAATGCGGACCCGATAAAGCCCTTGCGCCGATATATCGCCCGATATAACTTCTGGGCGCAAAAGATATATCGCCAGTACTATCATAGGCGCAAACTGACGCCTGACTGGCTCGATAGATCCTAATCTGAGCGGGTTGAGTCAATGCACGGTGGAAACTGCGGGCCGAGGTTCGCGTGGGCGTTCGGGATGCGGCCGGAGAACTTTGGGTTCGATGCCGGCGCCTTCTGGGGTGGGCGCGGCAAATCGCGCGGCGGTCCGTTTGGCGGCGGAAGGATGTTCGACCAGGGTCACCTGAAATTCGTGATTCTTCAACTGCTCGATGAGAAGCCGCGCCACGGTTACGAGATCATCAAGGAGATCGAGGAGCGCTTTGGCGGGATGTATTCACCGAGCCCGGGAACGGTCTATCCGACTCTGACCATGCTCGAGGACCTCGGCTACGCGCGAGCGAGGCCGGAGGAGAGCGGCAAGAAGATCTACGAGATCACCGATGAAGGACGCGCGCATCTCGCCGAGAATCAGCCGCTGATCGATGACATCTTCTCGCGCATCGCCGAGTTTGCGAACAACATCTTCGGGGAGCCGATGATGGAAGTGCACCGCGCGTTCAAGAACATTGGTCGTGCCATCTACGTCTCGAAGAGCTCGTCGAGATCTGCGGAGCAAATAAAGAAGATCAAGGAAATCCTCGACCGCGCTGCGACCGAAATCGAAGCGGTATGAGACGCAGCGCAAGAAAATGTCAGACAGTCGAATCGGCTGTCTGACACTTTGCGACGGCGGCGAGCCACTCGTCGTCGGGTAACGTCGCCACAGTAAGCGACGCGGTGGCGCGCTCGAGAGTTTGCACCCGTCGAGCGTAGCCTTACCGCGCGTTACGACTTACTTCGTTTAACGATTATTCGACGCGAATCTCCGCCAGGCCGGCGAGTTACTCTGAGATGTAGGTGCGCCCTTTCCAGGTAACGCGACGTCCACAAATGACCGCAGTGACGAAGATGTAGAGAAGCACCAATGCGCCCAGTGGGTAGACGAGCGAATACAACGGGCTTTCTCCGACGGTAACGTAGACCACGATCCACCACACGAGAGTTACGAAGGTGGCGATCGTCGCCCATAGCATCATGCCTGCAGTCGTATGGCCCAACGCGCTGAGGATCAGCACCAGCACCGGCAAGATCTGCATCAGCGGTGGCAACACCAGCACCAACGGGAAAAACGTCCGCCCGATTCTTCCGAACGGCACAGAATCCAAGCCGCCCGCGAAGACATTCTTTCGCCAGCCGGTGATGATCTCGCCGAGCGAAGCGTACATGCGCGTGGACAGCTGGTTGAGGCCGAGCATGAGCACGACTCTCTTGCGCGCGGCGAAAAATCTCTGCGCCAGCATTAGATCTTCCGCCACCGAAGCGCGTACGCTCCCGTGTCCGCCGATCGAGTCGTAGCTGTCGTGCGTGACGAAGATGCATTGCCCGTTGGCGATCTTGTTACTCACGCTCGTCGCCTGAGTAACCGACTCCGTGCCACCATAGCGCATCGAGAGAATGCTGAAGATCTGCGGCTGGATCACTTTCTCCCAGAATCCGCCGAGCTCCTGTCGGCCGGCGACGGAGAAGAGTTGGGCCCTGGCGCCGCGCATCGCGTTGGTCGAGCGCGTCACCAGATCGGCGCCGTGCACGGTGTCGGCGTCGGTGAACTGGAGAACACTGCCGCGCGCCAATTTCGCGCCGTTAAAGCACGCCCACGACTTGCCGAACCAGCCCTCTGGCAGCGGCGGGGACGTGATGACACGCGCGCGCGGATCATCTGCCGCTGCCTCGCGCGCAATCGCCATTGTTTCATCGGTAGAGCTGTCGTCGACGACGATGAGCTCCAGGTTCGGGTACGTCGTCGAAAGAATCGACGACACGCACCGCGCGATGTTGTGAGCTTCGTTGCGCGCGGGAAGGATCACCGAAACGAGCGGCGGATTAGGGAGTGGGGTGGCGCTCTCGTCGTCGAGCGAGCGCGAGCGACGCAGCCGGAAATAGGTGACGAGCGGCGGCACGATCCACGGCAGCGAGAAAAGTATCGCCTTGAAATAGTGCATCAATAAAAAAACGGGGCGCCGCGTACACGCGACGCCCCGCTGGATGAGAGTGAGTTAACGGTTTCCGCCGCCCCCGCCACCGCCGGGACGTCCACCACCGCCGGCTCCGCCTCCCTGTCCACCGCCGCCCGGAAATCCGCCGCCACCACCACCTGGGCGACCTCCTCCTCCGCCACCACCTTGTCCACCGC
>CATPBN010000261.1 GCA_955652635.1 uncultured Gemmatimonadaceae bacterium | reverse complement strand
GGAGATAGATCTCTCGGCATTCGTGGGAATTCCGAATCGAGGAGTCCTGTTCGGAGAGACGCAGGGGCGCATCGTGATCTCCAGCTCGGCGCCAGAGCGTGTTCTCGAGATTGCCGTGAGGGCAGGCGTACCCTGCGTGCGAATCGGTACGGTTCGTCGCACATCTCTCTCTCTCTCAATACAGCTCGCGGGCTCGATGCTCAAAGCACCACTCGCTCGGCTTCGCCACGCGTACCATGATACGATTCCGTCCATCATGTCGCGCACGAGCGAGCACACGACATTCGACGAGCTGACTCAAGTGGCGGCGCACTAGCATGTGTGGAATCTTCGGCATCTACGGCCATGAGAATGCAGCTGCCATGGCGCATCTCGGGCTCTACTCGCTTCAGCATCGCGGGCAGGAATCATCCGGCATCGTCGCCGTCGACCGCGAGCTCGGCGCGCGAGCGATGAAAAGCATGGGACTTGTTTCGGAGGGTCTCGGTATCCCCGATGTGCAGAGCCTGCCGGGTGACATCGCGATCGGCCACACGCGGTACAGCACCGCCGGATCCTCCACGATCGAGAATGCCCAACCGATGCTGGCCAGGTTTCGCGACGGACACATTGGGCTGGCGCACAACGGGAATCTGACCAACGCCTCTGAGCTCAGGCGCAATCTCGAGGATGGTGGCTCGATTTTCACGTCCACGATGGACTCAGAGGTGCTCGTTCATAGGATCGCCCGCTCTTCTTCCGACAAACCGGAGGAAAGGCTCGCCGACGCGTTAACGGGGGTCGAGGGCGCGTATTGCCTTGTCGTCGCCATGGGAGACACGCTGCTCGCAGCTCGGGATCCGCGTGGCTGGAGACCGTTGGTGATGGGAAAGCTCGGAACCGCGACAGTCTTCGCATCCGAGACCTGCGCCCTGGATCTGCTCGGTGCCACGCTCGAGCGAGAGGTGGAGCGCGGGGAGATAATCGCGGTCGACAGGAACGGTGTGCGGTCGAGTTTTCCGCTCGCACCCCTCGAGTCGCGGAAGTGCGTGTTCGAGTACGTCTACTTCTCGCGGCCCGACAGTCAGGTGTTCGGCGGGTCGGTTGACCGCGCGCGCAGAGCACTTGGGCGACGCCTGGCGCGGGACTTCCCCGCGCCAACGGCTGATTTCGTGTTCAGCGTGCCCGATTCGTCCAACTCCGCTGCGCTTGGGTTCGCAGAGGAATCCGGACTTCCCCTCGAGCTCGCACTCATTCGAAATCACTACGTGGGACGCACCTTCATCCAGCCGACACAAGCCGGCCGCGACGCAAAAGTGAAGGTGAAGTACAACGCCGTGCGCGAAGTGTTGAGTGGAAAGAGCGTGGTGATGGTCGATGATTCAATCGTCCGAGGCACTACCACTCGTGGACTGGTGAGCATGGTGCGGGCGGCCGGGGCGCGAGAGGTGCATCTGCGTGTCAGCTCGTCGCCGGTCACCGGACCGTGCTATTACGGAATCGACACGCCGAATCGCGAAGAGCTCATCGCCGCGAACATGACCATCGAAGAGATCACGCAGCAAGTTGGCGCCGATACCCTCGGGTACCTTACTCTGGACGGAATGCTCGAATCCGTTCCCGGCGGTCCCGAAGGGTTCTGCCACGCCTGCTTCTCCGGCGATTACCCTACGCCGCCACCCGCCGACTCGGAGAAGCTCCGCTTCGGCTGCGGCTGCTGACGCTGATGGCGCAGTCGGTTTTTTTCTTCGGCGACGGAAAGGCCGAGGGGACGCGCGATATGACCGACGTCCTCGGTGGCAAGGGCGCCAACCTCGCCGAGATGACGAATCTCGGCGTTCCTGTTCCACAGGGATTCACCATCGCGTGCAGCGAATGCATCGCATACCTCGAGACAGGAAAGTACTCCGACAAGCTGCGCGCGGAAGTCGAAGGAAATGTCGCGCGACTCGAGCAGACAACTGGCAAGAAGCTTGGGGATCCTCGCACTCCACTTCTCGTTTCAGTCAGATCGGGGGCGCCCATTTCCATGCCGGGAATGATGGAAACGATTCTGAATCTCGGCCTCAACGATCGGACGGTGGTCGCTCTGGCGGACCAAAGCAAGAACGCGCGCTTCGCCTACGACTCGTATCGCAGATTCATCCAGATGTACTCGCACGTGGTGCTCGGCGTGTCGGCACACGACTTCGACCACCTGCTCAAGGCGAAGCGCATAACCGCCGGCGCCGCGTCCGACGCTGATCTCGGAGAGAGTGATCTCAGGAATCTCGTGGAGGAATACAAGGCGCTCGTCCGAAATCGCACCGGAGGCGAATTCGCACGCGATCCGGTCGTCCAGCTATGGGGCGCGATCGAGGCCGTCTGGAAATCGTGGACGCTCAAGAAAGCGAAGGACTACCGTCGCGTGCATGGCATCTCGGAGGATCTGGGAACAGCGGTAAGCGTAGTGTCGATGGTCTTCGGCAACCTCGGGGAGGATTCGGGCACTGGTGTAGCGTTCACGCGAAATCCATCGACTGGCGAGCGGCGATTTTACGGAGAGTTTCTCATCAACGCGCAGGGGGAGGACGTAGTCGCGGGAACAAGAACGCCATTGAACATCGACGACATGGCGGAGCGCCTGCCCGACGCGTACAAGGAGCTGATCGATACCCAGGACCGCCTCGAGCACCATTACCGCGAAATGCAGGATCTCGAGTTCACCGTCGAGCGCGGCAAGCTCTTCCTGCTGCAGACGCGGACTGGAAAGCGCACCGCCGCCGCGGCAGTGCGCATCGCGCGAGACATGGTCAACGAAGGACTCATAGATCGCGTGACTGCGGTGCGTCGGGTTCCCGCAGCGCATCTCGATCAGTTGTTGCATCCGATCATCGATCCGTCGATTCGGGCGACTCCTCTCTGCACTGGACTGCCGGCGAGCCCCGGGGCCGCGAGCGGTATCGCAGTGTTCGACCCCGACACCGCGGAGCAGCGCTCGCTTGGCGGAGAAAACGTCATTCTGGTGCGCGACGAAACAACACCCGAGGATTTTCACGGCATCGTCGCCGCGCGAGCCGTCCTCACTGCGCGCGGGGGGATGACCAGCCACGCAGCTGTGGTCGCGCGCGGCATGGGGAAATGCGCGGTCGTGGGGTGCAAGGACATTCACGTGGATCTCGAGCGCCGCTGTTTCAGCGTCGACGGGAAGGAGATCGCGGAGGGCGACTGGCTCACACTCGACGGCGCGACCGGTCGCGTCTTCGCCGGCGATCTCTCGACGATTCCCAGCGAAGTTGTTCGCGTGACAAACGGCTCGCTCGCTGCGTCACAGGCTCCGCTGTATCAGTCGTACGCCGAGTTGCTTGGCTGGGCCGACGAGGTGCGAACGCTTCGCGTCCGCGCCAACGCGGACACTCCTCGAGACGCCCGAATTGCGCGGAGCTTCGGTGCAGAAGGCATCGGTCTTTGCCGCACCGAGCACATGTTCTTCGAGGGCGACCGGATAACCGCCATGCGCGAGATGATTGTCGCGCGAGAGGAGGGCGGCCGCCGACGGGCGTTGAACAAGCTGTTGCCCATGCAGCGCGCCGACTTTGAGGGAATCTTCGAGGCGATGGATGGCCTGCCGGTGACGATCCGTCTGCTCGACCCGCCGCTGCACGAGTTTCTTCCCCATGGCGGTGAGGAGACCAAGCTCCTCGCGCGCACGCTGGACATCCCGCGCGCGGACCTGAACCGCATCATTGAATCGCTGCGCGAGACCAATCCCATGCTCGGGCACCGCGGCTGCCGACTCGGGATTTCTTACACGGAGATTACAGCGATGCAGGGCCGCGCCATATTGGAGGCCGCGGTACGCGCGATGCGTCGCGGCATCAGGGTAATGCCCGAGATCATGATCCCACTCGTCTCTACCGTGAAGGAGTTCGAGAACCAGCGCGCTGTAATCGAAGACGTGGCCAAGCGCGTGCTGGGCGGCATGGGGGAGAAGGTCTCGTACCTGATTGGCACGATGATCGAGCTGCCTCGTGCGGCGCTTACCGCAGCAGAGATAGCAAGGTCGGCCGAGTTTTTCTCGTTCGGAACAAATGACCTTACGCAGACCACCATGGGGCTTAGTCGGGACGATGCAGGCCGGTTCCTTCCTTCTTACATAGATAGAGGTATTTTTGCAGATGATCCTTTTCAGGTTCTGGACACCGAAGGCGTCGGAAGGCTCGTAAGGATAGCTGTTGAGGAAGGGCGCCGAGTTCGTCCTAATATCAAACTTGGAATTTGCGGGGAGCACGGCGGCGAGCCGCGCTCCATTGCTTTCTGTCATTCGCTGGGGCTCGATTATGTGTCATGCTCACCTTTCAGAGTACCAATCGCGCGGTTAGCCGCAGCCCATGCCGCTCTTGAAGCGTAAGCTCGGCCACGCGCGTCGCCTCGAGCTGATGCCGGCAGGATCGCTGCCGATGGCGGGCGTGCGCGCTGCGCGCCCGCTCAGGATCGCGCTCGTCACCGAATACTACTACCCGCACCTGGGTGGCATCTGCGAGCACGTTCACTTCTTCGCGCGCGAGGCGCGGCGGCACGGACATCAGGTGGACATCATCACGTCCAACATGCCCGGCACCCGTTACGAGCCTCACGTCATCCGTATTGGAAAGAGCCAGCCCATTTACGCCAACGGATCGCAGGCGCGATTCACCTGGGGATTCGAGCTGCGCAAGGATCTGAAGCGCGTATTCAGCCTCGGGCAGTACGACATCATCCATGTGCACTCGCCACTCAGCCCGGTTCTGCCGGTGCTGGCGATAGAAGAAGCCAATTGCCCCGTCGTCGGCACGTTTCACACTTATTTCGATCGGTCGATCGGGTACGCCATCGGCAGGCGATACTTCCAGAAGCGACTCGATCAGCTCCACGCGGCGATTGCCGTCTCGCACTCCACGACTATCGCGCTCAATCGATACTTCGAGGC
>CATPBN010000260.1 GCA_955652635.1 uncultured Gemmatimonadaceae bacterium | reverse complement strand
CCTTAGCCCCCCGCGCCACCCGCGCCCGCCCGACTGACCAGCAGCAATTTCAGAAATCGCGACAACCCGATGCGCCAGTAGGATTCCGGCCTTTCAACGGTGATGCTCGCCAGCGGGTCGAGCGCCGCAAACGCTTACCCCGTGCGCATTTAGGCGGCCTGGGCTAAATTCCATTGCATGGCGTGGTTTAAAAAAGAGAAGAAGCCGCGGCTTCCGCGGCACGAGAAGCACGAGATTCCGCCCGACGCGTGGGAGAAGTGTGACAATTGCGGCCACACCGACCTGCGCGAGAAGTTCGTGCGCAATCTCAACGTGTGCCCGAGCTGCGGCTTCCACCGACGCATTCGCGCCAGCGAGTACGCGGCGATTCTCCTCGACGAAGGAACCGCCGAGGAGACCGAGATCGAGATTCGCTCCACCGATCCACTCGGATTTCCCGACTATCCGGCTCGACTGAAGAAAGCGACCGGGTCCGCGGGCGACGGCGATGCGATACTCACCTTCACGGGCCAGCTCGGCGGAATGCCGGTGTGCCTTGCCGTGATGGACTTCGCGTTCATGGGCGGATCGATGGGCTCGGTCGTCGGCGAAAAAATCGCCCGCCTCGGCCAGCGCGCTATCGAGCGCAAATATCCACTCATCATTATCTCGGCCTCGGGCGGCGCGCGCATGCAGGAAGGAGTGCTTTCCCTCATGCAGATGGCGAAGGCCGCCGCGATCCTGTCACAGCTCTCCGAGCGTCGCATTCCCTACGTGTCGATACTCACCAATCCGACAACCGGCGGCGTCAGCGCCAGCTTCTCGATGCTCGGCGATGCGATACTCGCTGAGCCGGGCGCGGTGATCGGGTTCGCGGGTCCGCGCGTGATCAAGCAGACGATCGGTCAGGAACTGCCCGAGGGTTTCCAGACGGCGGAATTTCTCCTCGAGCATGGAATCGTCGACTCCGTCGTCCCGCGCAGCGAGCTCAAGCGAACGGTGGGGCAGCTGCTCCGTCACATGAGCGGCAAGCCGGCATCGGCAGGGTGGACAACCTCCTGACGCCGTACAGCGCGGCGATCGAAGCACTTTTCGCCCGCACCACGAGCGGCACCAAGTTCGGTCTCGAGCGCACGCAGGAGATTCTCGCCAGGCTCGGCTCGCCGCACGAGAAGCTTTTCACAATTCACGTCGCGGGCACGAACGGAAAGGGCAGCGTAGTTGCCGCGGTGGAAGCGCTCCTGAATGCACCCGGACGCAAGATCGGACGCTACACCTCGCCCCACCTGATCGATTTCCGCGAACGGATCACCGTGGACTTGGAGCCGATTCCGGAACAGGCGGTCCTGGAGTTTCTGGAGAAATGGATTCCCGCCGCCGAGGAAATGGGCGCCACCTTCTTCGAGCTGACGACGGCACTCGCCTTCGACTGGTTTGCCAGACAGGAAGTGGACATAGCCGTGATCGAGACCGGTCTTGGAGGGCGCCTTGACTCCACCAACGTTCTCACGCCACGCGTCGCGACAGTCACGTCCATCGGGCTCGATCATACCGATCTCCTCGGCGATACGCTGGAAGCAATCGCTCGGGAGAAGGCGGGGATTTTCAAGAAGGGTGTGCCCGCGGTAATCGGGGAGAGTGCGCCGGAGATTCGATCCCTGCTCGTCAAGTACGCAAAGAAGGCCGGCGCGGGACCTGTCGTCGTAATCGACGATGAGTATCGGATCTCGGACGTGGAGGTGGCAGAGACGGGCACATCGTTCGCGCTTGCAAAGAAATCAGGACATCAGACCGTTATCACGCCCTTGATCGGCGCATTTCAGGCAAGAAACACGGCGATTGCGATCGCGACGGTCGCCGCACTTGGAAGGAAATATCGTCCGACACGCCCGCAAATATCGGCCAAGCTCACGCAGCTTTTTCTCCCCGGCCGCTATCAGCGCTACGGAAAGTTCATCTTCGACGTGGCTCACAATCCGGACAGCGCTCGCGCCGTCGCTGAATCGATTCGCGCCTTGAACCCTCCCGCGCCGCGCACCGCGCTGGTGGCGGTCCTTGCCGACAAGGATTGGAAGGGAATCATTCGCGCGCTGGCGCCCGCCGTCGATCGCTTCGTCTTCACAAATGCTCCCTCGGCCCCTCCTGAGCGTCGGTGGGACCCGGGCGAGGCACAAGCCTTCGCCAAGTCGGAGGGCCTCGAGTCTCAGCTCGAGCCGGACATCGACACGGCGTTGGACGGAGCTCAGAAGAGCGGGAAAACGGTGCTCGTCACCGGCTCATTCCACACTGTGGGCGAGGTGATGTCACGCTTGCAGGTGTCTCCATTCGCCGCGTAGCTTTCCTGAATGTCACAGGGAGCTTTGCCAGGATTTCGCGATTTTTACCCCGAGCAGCTCGCCAACCGCAATTACCTCATGTCGGTGTGGCGTGACGTCGCGCGGCGGTACGGTTTCGTGGAATACGATGGTCCGCCTCTGGAACCGCTCGAGCTTTACACGAAAAAGAGTGGAGACGAGATCGTCGGTCAGCTCTACACATTCACGGACAAGGGCGATCGACAAGTTGCGCTTCGCCCCGAGATGACTCCGACTCTGGCGCGCATGGTCTCGGCGAAGGCGGAGTCCATGCGGAAACCCATCCGCTGGTTTTCCGTTCCGCAGCTTTTTCGCTACGAGCGGCAGCAGAAGGGAAGGCTTCGGGAACACTTCCAGCTCAACGTCGATATCCTGGGCGAAGCATCAGTTGCCGCGGACGCTGAGCTGCTGGCGGTGGCAATTGATGTCATGCGCGCGCTTGGTCTGACTTCACAGGATGTCCGCTCGCGAGTGTCGGATCGACGGCTGCTGACCGCTCTGCTATCCCACGTTGGTGTGAAGAAGCCGGAGCTGCCGGCAGTCTTTGCCGCCATCGACAAGGCGGGTCGCGAGCCCCGCGATGTTACCCTCGCGAAAGTCGACAAGGCCGTCTCCGACGCTGAAGCCCGGCGGGGAGTCGGCGGCATTCTGAGAAACGCGACAAACCTGGCAGCACTCGCCAACGAATTCGCCGACTCGCCCAAAGTGGTTGAGGAAATCGAGCGCATGCTGGAGTATCTCGGCT
>CATPBN010000259.1 GCA_955652635.1 uncultured Gemmatimonadaceae bacterium | reverse complement strand
GTCACGGCGAGCGTGAACGCCGAGGCGGACCGCGAAGCCGCCGTCGTTTCCGTACCGAAGGTGGCGACCGATGCCGACGCGTTCATGCGCGCGCTCGCGGGCTCGGCGAGTGCGGACGTCATCGACGGAAACAAGATCACGTTGCTCAAGAACGGGATCGAGATATTTCCGGCTTTGCTGGCCGCGATTGCATCGGCCCGCCAGAGCGTGCACTTCTCGACTTTCATTTACAGCTCTGGACATATCCCCCGGGAATTCGCCGACGCGTTCTCGGCTGCCGCGAAGCGCGGAGTCGAGGTACGGATGGTTTTCGACAAGAGCGGCAGCAAGAACGTTTCGTCCGAGCTGATGGCCCAAATGCGGAAGGCCGGCTGCAAGGTCAAGTGGTTTCGCCCAATCCAGTGGTACTCCTGGGCGAAATACAACCATCGAACGCATCGGAAGCTGCTCATCATCGACGGCACAATTGCATTCACCGGTGGGGTGGGAATCGCGGACGAATGGGCTGGCGACGGAGATTCCCCCGCGCATTGGCGGGACACGCACGTGGGAATACTCGGACCAGCCGTAGCTTCAGTTCAGGCTGCTTTCGTCGATAACTGGAACGAAGCGACCGGCGAGCTTCCCATCGATGAGAAGTATTTCCCCGAACTGACCCCCGCGGGCGAAACCTCGATATGCGGGATACAGAGCAATCCGGTATTCGGCGCCAGCGCGGCGCAACGCTCGATGGCGGTCCTGATTGCCGGTGCGAGCAAGCGCCTCTGGATCGCCAATGCCTACTTCGTTCCGCCCAAGCCTTTCGTTCAAACTCTGCGTGACGCCAAGGCGAGGGGTGTGGATGTGAAGATCCTCTTGCCGGGGCGCTACCACGATCAACCGGCGGTGCGCCGCGCGAGTCGTCGCACCTGGGGTCCGCTTCTCGACGCCGGTGTCGAGCTGTACGAGTATGGGCCAACGATGATCCACTGCAAGATCGTGATCGTGGACAGCAGCGTCACATCCATCGGCTCGATCAATTTCGACCCGCGCTCCTTTGCGCTCAACGCGGAGTACGGCATCGTCGCGCTCGACCGCGCCCTCGCGAAGCAAATGGAGGACGCGTTTGTCGAGGACCTCAGCTTCTCTCGGCGCGTCACCGCCGAGGATCTCAGACAGCTGCCACTACATGAGCGGATCCTCAATACCTTTTTCTACTGGATCCGATCACAGTTGTAAGGGCGGGAACGTGGAAGGGGGAAGGGGGAAGGGGAACGGCGTTATAGAAACGTCCGTTATTGCGCGCGCTCTTCCCGCATCCCGCTTCCCTCTTCCCTCTTCCCCCTAGTGTGAACTGACCGGCTCAACGACCATGACCATGAACGTTCCGGGAAGCATCGGTGGTCGCCGACGCGGATTCGTCGCCGTCGACTCCGCAGGCACGGGCCCAAACTTGGCCGAGACCACGTAGATCCGGTGACTCGCGGGATCGAGTCCCATGTTCCGCCCTCCCGGTGCCGTCTGAACGTTCTCGACGACGTGATACGTGTCGGGCGTATCCTGGTGGATCACAGTCAGCGTTCCGTCCACGTTCGACGCGTACGCGTCACGCTTGACCGGATCGTATCCGGCGCCGTCGACACCGCGACCGATTGGCAGCGTCGTGATCAGCCGGCCGTTCTTGTAATCGGAAATCGCCATCACACCGCTCCGGCATCCGCTGAACAATCTCTGGTGTCTCGTGTCGATCGCCATCGACACCGGATTCTTGCAGGGCGCCGTCGACCACCGGCGCGTGACGCGCAGCTTGTTCGCGTCGATCTCCACAACCTGACTGCTGTCGGTGAGATTCGCGTAGACCATCCCATCTCCTGCTGATTGACCGTACTCGGGCTTGCCGCCGAGCGGGATGTTCGTAATCCGCGTTCCCCTGCGCGGATCGATGACGGTCGAAGAGCCCGCGTCGCCGTTGAAGGTGAAGACACGCTTGGATGCGGGATCGTAGATGATCGCATCCGCGTCTTCCGCCGCCGGTATTCTGAGAAGAGTCTTGTAGGTTTTCGAGTCGAACATGACGACGGAGCTGTCGTCGCCCGACGTGGCGAACCCACGTTCCATCCCCGCGGCAAGCGCGGTACCGTGGGCGCCGTTGATGCCGGTGATCTCGCCGATCAGATGTCCATCGTTCATGTCCACGACCATCACTCTGTTCGATCTGCCGATGAAGACTCGATGGTGTGGGGGGTCGGGGACTACGTAGTCCCAGCCGCCATCTCCACCGACCGTATACGTGTGAGTAATGGTGTACGCCTGCGCGGACAGCACTGGCGCCGCAAAAAGTGAAAGCAAAAGGATCGCTCGATACATGGTGTCCCTCGAAATTGGAGTTGTCGTCATCGCCATAGTCTCTCTGGAAAAGGCGAGGCCCTTTTGTCGCCCGCGCCAACTGTGCTCAGCCCGAAGTTCTCCTCGATTGTCCTGAGCAGGCTGTAATGTGTCAACATAACGCCGTACTTGCCCGGATTGATCACGGGCCCGAGTAACAGTGTCAGGACACGATTGTCACGATTGCCGCCCTCGTCCCAGGTGATCACGAGCAGCGTTCGCTGATGCATCGCGAGTGTGCCATCCAGACTGCGAATGAATCCCCTGAGCCATGTGGATGAAGCCTCGAGCGATGTGTCGTGACCATCGTTGAACATGTTGGGCGTGTAGAACGAATAGTTGGGAAGCTTGCCGGCCCGCGCATCGCGCATGAACTGATTAGCGCTCACAACGCGCCCACACCGGCGAGGATCGTTTTGTATCGAAGCGAACGCCAGTAGGGGAACGTGCTTCCTGACATAGAGCTCCGTGGGAGCAGCGGTTGGGATAAGGCGTCCTGCGCCCGCCGCGCTTCCCAGATAGCAGCCGCCCGGATAATCCTCGGCGTACGATTTCCAGGTGAGATTCTTTTCTTCCAGGCGATCGGCAATCGTTGCGCCCTTCAGCGGCGGCGGTCTGTGATCGCTATCCAGGCCGAACGTGGTGCCAGCGACGATCGCGAGATAATTTGGAAAGGAAGGATGCGTGATCGCGTAGTAGCGCGAAAACCAGGCGGCCCTCCTGCTAAGGGAGGAGATGTAGGGGTCCGCCAGCGCCTGATCCGTTCCTTCATTCTCCATCACGACGATCACGACCTGGTCGAAGTGCTTTCCCACCGGCTTGGCGGATTGGCTCTGGGCCTGCACAGACAATGGAGCGCTCAGCCAGCTGAGCGACGCCGCACAGACGGTCACCATCGCGAAGCTGCGGAGGGCATGGGAACTCACTGTCATTTCTTCAATGGTGCGACGGGCTGACGGAGCACGCTTGTTGCTTTACGAACCGACGCGCGAGGGAGCGAGAACTATAGTTGCACTCTCGAATGCGCGAGCTTCCTTGTCATTTTCCCGACAGGTAGGCTGGCATTTCCCACGCCGAGCGCAGGCGGAGTTGGCCGATCCTATTCTCACCAATCACAGAACCCATGCGATCCAGAAAATTTCCCTTTGTGTTCTCCCTGATGATGGGAGTGGTGGCCGGCACCTCGGCGTGTTCAAACGGCGGACAGCAACCTGTACCTGGAGCCGTCGACACCGCACCAGCCCCACCGCCACCGATCGTCCCGGTCGTCGTGACACCGCAGGAACGGCAGCTCTATCTCGACGCCGCCCGTACTTCCTGGAACCTCGTGAACCGAATCACCGAGCCGTCAACGGGTCTCGCCCGGGCGCACGCGAAATATTCGTACGTTACGCTATGGGACATTGCGGGCGCCATCGCCGCCAACTATACGGCGCACGAGCTCGCGTTCATCGACGACGCAACCTACGACGCTCACATCCAACGCATACTCGCCACGCTGTCGACCGTCGATCTGTTCGATAAGAAGGCGTTCAACCGCACTTATGATGCGAAGACGGGACGGATGGTCGACAATGCAAACAAGATCTCCAACGTCGGAGCAGGCTGGTCGTCGGTGGACATTGGTCGCCTCCTCGTCTGGCTGCGGATCATTTCGGTCAAGCAGCCCAAGTACACGCCGCTCGCAACGCAGGTCGTGCGACGCCTCAACATGTCGGAGCTGCTGGAGGATGGAAACCTGCGGGGTTTCCAAGTCGATCCGGTAACCGGCAAGAGCAGCTCCTTCACCGAAGACGAAATCGGATATCAGCAGTACGCGCTGTCCGGGTTTTCGATGTGGGGGGCGAAAGTCAATCCCGACGGACTCGATGTACGAAGGAACGTCGCCGCCATCAACGTCCTCGGAGTACGGTTGCTGATGAGCAGTCCGGGGAACGATCGCGTGATGAGCGAGCCCTTTATCATGCTCGGTATGGAGACCGGCTTCCGCACAGCGGACATCGCGCGACAGGCGGCGCAGGTTCTTGCCGCCCAGACAGCGCGGTATCAACGGACCCGAATCGTCACCGCGGTGACAGAGGATGCCCTTCCGGATCCGCCCTACTATTTTTACTACTATAGCGTTTACCACCGCGGGAAGTCGTTCGTGGTCGAGAGTCTCGATGACAAGAGCGTCGAACGTCCCCGCTGGGTCAGCTCGAAAGCGGCGTTTGGCTGGAATGCAGTGCTGCCGAGCGCGTACACTCAGCTCGTGATGAGAACCGTGCGGCCCGCTGGCACCCCGGACGGCTGGGGATCGGGAGTGTACGAAGACACTCTTCAGCCCACCGTTGTACCCAGCCTGAATACCGCAGCGCTTATAATGGAGTCGGCACTGTACAAGACGCGTGGACGTCCAATTCTTGCCAACTAGACCATCGTCACAGGACGACCCCTGAAAATGGAAGTGCCCTTCAAAAGGAAGAGCTGGAACGGGGTCGTCGTGCTCGGCGTGTTTGTCCTGGCCAGTTGCGGCAAGAACAGCGAGGGCAGCAGAGGACCCGCCGTCGCTGACGCCGCATACCGCACGACGACGGGCGCGGTCAACATCTACGCGGAAGACGGCGTCAATAACCTCGCTCCCGCTGCGGCGCGCGCCCTACCCATGGTCTACGTGCCCAACTCGCGCTCGGGCAGCGTCACCGTGATCGATCCGAAGACATACCAGGTCGTGCGCACATTCCCAACCGGGAAAGTTCCGCAGCACGTGGTACCGTCTTACGATCTCGCGACCCTGTGGGTCGCCAACAACGCGTCGAACAGTCTGACACCGATCGATCCCGTTACCGCGCAGGAAGGAAAGCCGGTAAGTGTGGACGATCCGTACAACATGTACTTCACGCCTGACGGGAAGCACGCGATGGTGATCGCCGAGGCCCGTCACCGGATCGATTTCCGCGACCCCCAGGATATCAAGCTCGAGCAGTCCCTACG
>CATPBN010000258.1 GCA_955652635.1 uncultured Gemmatimonadaceae bacterium | reverse complement strand
GTCTCGTCGCCCCGCCTGCTGATACGCGCGCCCGTCTCCAGGTCGATGACACTGTAACCAACGACGCCATGATGAGCATCGGCGATGGAGTCGAGCTTCCGGCGCAACGCGGCGGTGTCCGCGTGAACGGCGGACAATCGACCCAGCTGCGAATGGCCTGCTCTCGACGCCGCGCAGGCAACCACGCCGGCGAGAAGGATCGCCGCGTAACTCGCAGCGGAGCTCAGTGCTCGGGAATGCTTGTACGCTGTCATACGTAGAGTGAGAAGGGCACGAAATTGGCTAAGGTTGGAAATCTACTCATGCCATACGATCTGACCACGTTCGGTCTCGGTGAGATGTTGAAGTGCAGTCCGCGCCTACGCGAGACCGCGACAGACGCTCCCACATTCGAATTAGCGGCGCAACGCGTCTGCCGATTTCTTTACGACGAGCTTCGGGACGCCGAAGGAGAACGACAATGTGCCCTCGTCCGCTGCTACAAGACCAACGCTTTCGGGTTGCTCGAGCCGGAACTTCAGGACTTTGCTCGAACGCTCATGGGCTTCCGGCAACCGTGGGCGACGATGAAATGTCTGACACTCATGGCGACGGTGGGCCAAACTGCAGCCTGGAACTCCCGACATCAATCCCGCGGACATCGGGCGATACCGCTTCCGAGCCCGGAGGTCGTCGCGAAAGCGCCGATGATTTCCCGGCTGATCAAGGAATTCGGCATCGAGCTCAGTAGCGTAGTCCAACCGTCTGCCGGGATTGTGCGCGAGCTCGCCGGCAAACGACACGGAGTCTTTCACGTCGAGGACGCAGTTGGCAGCCCCTACATTCCGGCGCAGCAGGAATTCGTCGTGCGTTTTGGAATCCGGTCGGTGCTTGGATTTGGCGGACTGCTCACCAACGGTGATTTGTTCGCCGTGATACTGTTTGCCACCGTACAAGTGTCTCAGGGTTCGGCCGACCGATTCAGGACGTTGGCGCTGGACGTAAAGAGCGGGCTCTCACGTTACAACGACACGAACACCTTCAACCAGATGCGTCCGTCGACAGTCGACGCCGCTCGAACCCAATAGGGAACACGAGGGATGCGTACGCTTTTTGCTTTGATCGCGAGCAAAAGGCCAATGCCGCCTCGATGAACGGAGCGGTTTTTCCTTGACCCTTTGGAGGGGACTGACAATGGTTGTATCGCGATTGAAAGTGGTAACTCTGGCAGTCACGGCCATGGTTGTGGCCGCATGTAGCAAGAAGGACAACGCCGCAGCCGATACAAGCGCGGCATCAAGCACCACAACGACCGATACTTCGGCAATGACGGGCAGCTCCATGAGCGCCGGCGGCAGCTGGAGCGATGCCAATATCTTCGCGCTTCTCGACGAAGCGAGTGCTGCCGACAGCTCGGAAGGAGCAATCGCCACTACCAAGGGAACGTCCGCCGCGGTACGCAACTTTGGTAAGCAGATGGTCAGCGATCATCACAAACTGCGGGTGCAGGGCGAGGCACTGGCGAAGAAACTGAAGGTCACCCCAACTCCGCCCGCGGGCGACAACATCACGTCCGACGCCCAGAGGGCGATGGATAATCTCAACTCCACAGCGAAGGGAAAGGATTTCGATAAGGCATACATCGATGGTCAGGTCGACGATCACAAGAAAGTGCTTGACCTTGCGGTAAAGGCGATGGGCCAGGCGCAGACCACGGAGCTCAAGAATCTGATTCAAAAAGCGACGCCGGTCGTGCAAAGCCACCTCGACAAGGCCGAATCGATCCAGAAAACCTTGAAGTAGTTGTCGCTCAAAGGCGTAATCTTCGACGTCGACGGCACGCTCGTGGACAGCAACGACGCGCACGCTCAGTCCTGGGTGGACACGTTCGCGGAGTCTGGACGCGAGATGCCGTTCGAAGTTGTGAGACCTCTGATAGGAATGGGGGCCGACAAGCTGCTTCCGAAAGCAATCGGAATCCGCCACGACAGCGAACAAGGTAAGAAGCTGGTCAAGCGACGGTCGGAGATCTTTCGTGAGAGATATCTTTCTCGCCTCCGACCGCTTGCTGGCGCGCGAGCGCTCGTGCTTCGCGTTCGCGAGGACGGTCTGAAAGCGATCGTGGCCACATCGGCCAAAGACAAGGAGTTGAAAGAACTCCTCAGGGCAGCGGAGGTCGAGGATCTGATGGAGGAGAAGGCAACCGCCAGCGATGCGAAGAGATCCAAACCCGACCCGGATATCGTCGAGGCCGCAATCGAAGAAAGTGGTGTCTCACCCAGCGATGCGGTCATGATCGGTGATACGCCGTACGATGTCGAAGCGGCGACCAAAGCTGGAGTGCGAATCATTGCTTTCCGCTCCGGCGGCTGGGATGACAAGAATCTCAAAGGAGCCGCAGGGATTTACGACGGGCCAGCAGCCCTGCTGACCCACTACGATGCATCACTGCTGGGGAGAAATCATCGATGACGAATCTCGTGAGCCTGCTGCAGGCAGTGGCGCAAACGGCACAACAAATGGGTCCTCCTCGCGGAGGGCCTGGTGGTCCAGGCAGACCGCCGCCCGGTTTCGGCTACACGGATGCGTTGATGGAGCTGACACGGTTCGTCGGCTCTTTCCTGGCCATTGGTGCCGTTGGATTTCGCTTCGGAATTGTCCGGCGCGTTCGTGGGATGAGCGACGAAGCGCGAACGATCCTTCGAGCCGATAATGCTGCCCTGCTCGGCATCCTCGGCGTGCTGCTTCTTGCTCTCAACACCCTTGGCGCGCCCTACCTCACGTCAATCGCCGACAACAAGAGCTTCGCTGAAGCCCTTCCGAAAAACCTGAATCCATTTGAGTTCAAGCTGGCAATGCTGGCGCTGGCCTTTATCGGCTTCGCACTCGTCCGGGCAGCGCCGTCATTCGGGTGGATTCTTGCCGCGATAGGTGTCCTCTTCACCGTTCTTCAGCCGCTGTACACCGGCAGAAATTTCGCAAACAAGGTGAACGCCGTACACATCCTTGCCGCATCCACCTGGCTCGGAACTCTCCTGGTCCTTACGCTCGTCGGAATCCGCGGGCTGATAAGAAGGCATTCTTCCGGGGGGCACCGTGCCGGGCTCGTCGCCGACCTGGTGAATTCCTTTTCACCCCTCGCGCTCACAGCGTCGCCGATCGTCGCGATCACCGGTGCAACCACTGCCTGGCTGCACCTAAAGCGCCTCTCTGCGCTATGGACTACGAGCTACGGGATAGCCTTGATGGTCAAGCTCGTGCTCGTCCTGATCGTGGTGGTGCTCGGCGCATGGAACTGGAAACGCGTGCGTCCATCGCTCGGAACCGAAGGGACCGAACAGATTATTCGCCGGTCGGCGACGATGGAGCTCATGTTCGCCGCGCTGGTGCTGATCGCTACTTCGGCGCTGGTGACATTGCCGTCGCCGGGGTAGCCGTCCGCGATTGGAGCCATCTCACTGTTGCCGCGCTCACCATCGAGCTCAACACGATGGTTGCCGTGACATCACTCGTCCAATGCTGATCTTCGTAGATTCGATCCAACCCCACAAGAGTTACGAGGACGTCGCCCAAGGCAGAGATACTCGCCGAATGCGTTTGCGCTGAGACAGCCGCCGCAATCGAGGCAATGTGCGCGACGTGAGCCGAAGGGAAGGAATGCCAGTCTCCATTGGCCGTGAATGGATGGAAACGACGCGAGTTGCCTTCGACGTGCGGTCTTTCGCGACCGACCATCGGCTTCAGGGCGGATTCCACGAGATCGGCGGCAAGATAGCCCGCGGCGGTGCTGAGTGTTCCGAGCGCCAGCGGTTCGCGATCTGTGAGCAGCGCGCCGATGTAGGTAATCGCCATCGCCGGCACGAGGAACTGGGTTGTCCCGAGCCGATTCATCGATCTCGCGAAGCGGTCCAGAGATCGACTATGTCCTTGTAGTGCCCACTCCCGCGCTTCCGGATCAAGCGCAGCCGAAGCAGCGATGCCAACCGGTACGATCCACGCGAGGCGGTGCGCAGAACTCGGTACCGAGTCGTTCTGGGCAGCTGCGTTATGCGAGGTTGAAAGCAGACATCCAGCCACGACTACCATGACGTGCGCGCGCATGATTCAGAGTAGAGAGAGGAAAAGGTCGCGGCAAGGCACGCTGGTCTGTCGGCATTGGCAAATCGACTTCCGGTGAATGAGATTATCCGTCTCTCTTCACTCCGCTAACCAATGCCGCACCCGTTCTCGCGCCCTTCTCTCGCGATCATCCTAATCGCGTCCCTTCCCGGTGGCGCTTTCTCCCAGGCGACGCCAAATGCCAAGACGACTCCAGCCGCCTTCAATGCGGATTCGGCTCGACTCGCCGAATTGCCATGGCGCTCGATCGGCCCCGCGGTCACCAGCGGACGGGTCGTCGACTTTGCTGTTCCGGAGGGACCGAAGTCGCAGGTCGGCGCGAGACTAGGCGAGTTCTTCTACGTGGCGTCCGCCTCGGGTGGTGTTTGGAAGACTGTGAACGGAGGAACTACGTGGGAGCCGATCTTCGATCATCAGGCCTCAGCCTCGATCGGAGACATCGCGGTCGCGCCCAGTAATCCAGACATCGTCTGGGTCGGCACCGGCGAAGCAAACAACCAACGCAGCTCGTCGTGGGGTGATGGAGTTTACAAGTCGGAGAACGGCGGAAAGACCTGGGCCAACATGGGCTTGAAGAAGTCCGAGCACATCGGTCGTGTGATCGTTCATCCGACGAACCCGGAGATCGTGTTCGTGGCAGCGGCGGGTCCACTGTGGGGAGCTGGCGGCGACCGCGGGTTATTCAGGACGACCGACGGCGGGCGCACGTGGAAGAATGTCAAGAACATCGACACGCATACCGGATTCACCGACGTCATCTTCGATCCCTCGAATCCGAACGTGGTATACGCCGCGTCGTTTCAGCGCGAGCGTCGCCCGTACACCTATGTTGGTGGCGGGCCGGGCAGCGGACTTTGGAAGAGCATCGATGGCGGTGACAACTGGACGAAACTCGCCGAGGGATTGCCGAAAGTCGACGTGGGCAGAATCGGTCTCGACGTGAGTAAATCTAGTCCCAACGTCGTATACGCCACCATTGAGACAAAAGTCACGGGCACCGGCGCTGCAACCGGAAACACAGAGGCAAGCGTCTATCGGTCCGATGATTACGGAGCGAGCTGGCAGAAGATGGGGACAGGATTCTCCTATCCATGGTACATGGGGCAGATCCGGGTCGATCCCACCAATCCGGATCGCGTTTACTTCATGGGCGTTCCGCTACAGGTCTCGACCGATGGCGGCCGCACATTTCGCAGTACGGCGAGCGGCGCGCATTCGGATCATCACGCGATGTGGATCGATCCCACAGATCCCGATCATCTCATCATCGGTTGCGATGGCGGGGTTTACATCAGCCACGATCGCGGGCGCACTGTGGATTTCGTCCCGAATCTTCCGATCTCCCAGTACTACGCGATCGCCACGGACCTGCGGCAGCCGTTCTACTACGTGTACGGCGGGCTCCAGGACAACAGCAGCTGGGGTGGGCCGAGTCAGACACGCAACCGCCAAGGCATCACCAATGCCGACTGGATTCGCACCACTGGCGGCGACGGATTCTATGCGCAGATCGATCCGGCTGATCCGAACACCGTGTACGGCGAATCACAAGGCGGTGACATCGTACGCTACGATGTGAGAACCGGCGAGCAGAAAACCATCAAGCCAATCCCGGAATTTGGTGGCAAACCGTATCGGTGGAACTGGAGCTCGCCGATGCTCATCTCGCCGTACGATCACAACACGATCTATTTCGGTGCGAATTATCTCTTCAAGAGCACGAATCGCGGGGATGCGTGGACGAGGCTTGGCCCCGACTTTACGCGTCAGCTCAAGCGCGACAGCCTTCCCGTGATGGGGAGGATCTGGCCGCGCGATGCGATCGCCCGCCACCAGGGAACTGCGGATTACGGAAACATCAGCACGATCGACGAGTCGCCCACGCGGCAGGGGCTATTGTATGTTGGCACCGACGACGGTGTGATCTCCGTCTCGCGCGATGGCGGGGCGACGTGGAACAGGATCACGAAGTTCCCCGGCGTCCCCGATCAGACATACGTTAGCCGAGTTGTCGCATCGCGGTTCAACGAGGGAACAGTGTACGCTACGCTCGACAACCATCGGAACAACGATTTCAAGCCGTACGTCCTGAAGAGCACCGACTACGGCGCGCACTGGACTTCGATCAGCGGAAATCTCCCGACGAACGGATCCGTCCAGGTGATACGCGAAGATCTTGTGGAGTCGAATCTTCTCTTCGTCGGTACGGAGTTCGGCGTGTTCTACTCGGCGCAGCCCAACTCGTGGACGCAGCTCAAATACAACATTCCAACGGTCGCCGTACACGACATCGTGGTTCATCCCCGCGAACGCGATCTTGTCATTGGAACACATGGGCGCGGCATCTACATCATCGACGACATCACTCCGCTGGAGAAACTCGCCGAGGCGAATCGAATCGGCACTTATCTATTTCCGGTTAAAGTGGCGACGGAATACAACCCGAACAGCTCGGTTCCCGGCGGCGTTCGCGGCGCAGGCGCTCTCGGTGACCGTGAGTATTCAGCTCCCAATCCGGCCTTCGGCGCGATCGTCACGTATTTCCTGCGCGACTCACTTCCAAAGGATGGAGACGTCACGCTTGGCATCTACGACGCAACCGGAAAACGCGTGCGCGAGCTGACTGCCAGCAAGAAACGCGGGATGCACCGCGTGACCTGGGATTTGCGGAACGCCCCGCCATACACGGTGCGCCGCCCGGCCAATCAGGTCGGCGAGCCAGCGTTCAGGCAGAGGGATCCGTCCGGGCCATTCGTGCTGCCGGGTCGATACACCGCACGACTCACGGTGAAGGGAGGAGGACCTGGCGCACCGACCGTGGGCGAAACGCCGATCGACGTTCGCTCCGATCCTCTCGTGCCGATGAACGAAGGAGACTATCGCGGCTTGTACGACATGCGCGTCAGCACCGGCAGGTTGCAGGCGACGGTGCAGGCTGCGGTGCGCACTGCAGAGCAGCTCAAGGATCAGATCACCGACGTGAAGACCGCGCTCAAGAGCAATACGGCGCCCGACACTCTCTCAAAGCAAGCGGATGCCATCGAGAAGGAGCTAAACGACGTTCTCAAGAAGTTGCGGGGTGACCCGGAGGCAGAGGCCACCAGCGACGACAAGCGCGTGGAAGATCCTTCGATTCAGGACCGCGTCAACAGCGTTGCGGAAGAGATCGGCAACGTGACTTCTCAGCCTACGGAGTTGCAGCGTTCGACGCTGACGCTTGGAGCGTCTGATCTCCAGCGCGAGGTGGGGCGGCTCAACGCACTGCTGCAACGCCGCATTCCCGCGCTCAACGCGGGTCTCGACGCGGCGAAGATTCCATGGACGATCGGACGCCCGGTCGAGATAATGAAATGAGTGGCTCCCCCGACTACGATCTGTTTCGAGCCATCAACGGATTGGCCGGTCGCAATCCGGCAGTAGATGCAATCGTGGTTGCGTGCGCGAAGTTCCTTCCCGTCGTGTTCGCCCTTGCGTTGGTGGGACTCTGGCTGACATGGAGGCCGACGAATCAACGTGCCGCGTTTCTGGCGGGCGTGTCCGCGCTCGTAGCTTTGGGGATTGGACAGCTAATCGGTATGGCTCTCCCCCGGCCGCGCCCTTATCTGACTCATCAAGTCAACCTGCTGATCTCTCCGACGGCGGACACATCATTCCCGAGCGATCACGCGACGCTTGGGTTTGCAGTGGCGGTTCTTGTCTGGCGATACAACCGTCGCGCCGGGTCAGTCCTCCTGTTGATTGCTCTCATTCTGGCCTTCGCGCGAGTATTCGTCGGCGCGCATTATCCGACCGATGTGTTGGGAGGAGCGATGTTGGGCACGCTGACCAGCATAGGGATCGCGTTGCTCAGCGAGTCATCCCCTCTTCGGAACTGGCTTAATGCGTTTTTCGCGTTGTTGATCCGGTGGCGGCTTGCAGCCCGCTCTCCAGAGACTATCGCTGACCCGAGCACCATCCGGAGCAAATGAGAGATCACTTCATCAAGGTGTTCCAGCACCTGAAATGGGCAGATGCCAGAGTCCTTGAGAGTCTTCGCGCCGCGCACAGCGTTTTGAAGAAAGATCAGGATCTTTACGCGCACATACTTGGCTCGGAACACGTATGGCTTTCACGCATCAGCGGCACCACGCCGAAGCTCGTGGTGTGGCCGACCCTTACGGTCGATGAATCCGAGCGGCTTGCCGCCGAGAATGGATCCGCGTATCAGAAGCTCGTATCCGATCTCACCACGGAGACGACGCAGCGTGCGATTACATATCGGAACAGCGCGGGTGACGAGTACACCTCGACGTTGGAAGACATCCTCACACATGTGGCGCTGCATGGCGCTTATCACCGCGGTCAGATCGCTGCCTCGGTGCGCGCCGCCGGCGACACGCCCATCCCTACTGACTACATAGCATTCGCGCGAGGCGCACCCGCAGCCACCCGCAAACGCTGAGCAGACTGCCTCCCTTTTCTGAAGCTGGATCGAATTTTGTCGTTACAACCGGCATGGCGTATGCCTCCTGAGATGGAACTCCTCGGAGCCAACCGAGGTTTGTCCATATGTATCGCGCGGGGAGCGTCGAATGACGAACAGAGACATGAACGACAGTCGAGAGCCACCGGACGGTAAAGCTCGTGACGAGCCTGAGAGCCGTCCTGGGTGGAAATCGAAATGGGTCGAGAGCACTGCAGCAGCGGCCGATGACCCGATTAGTCCCGAGGAAATGCAGGGCCACAAGCTGCTCGGCAACGCCAGTCTGAGAGGCGGAGCGATTGCCGGCGTCAGCGATCCGGTGCGCGACGGGCATGGGGCTCCTGGAGAGCGTCCTGACGACGTCAAGTACGATGGGCCCCGCCTCAACCCACCCGAGGTCGAGGAAGTTCCCGGCGATGGCGGCGAGGAAACGACTGGCGGCTGAGCTGTAAAGGCATGTGAATTGCTTTTTTGCGCTTTGTGAGGGCCCCTGTAAGTCCGCGTTACAGGTTTGATGTGGCTGGAGGTTGGAGCGTGAGGATGGTCGCGTGAAATTCCAGACGAATGAATTGATAGCTCGATCAGGATTCGACGTAGCCATCAACTCAACCGCCGCTGACCTGCCGATGACCCCCGGCGTGATCATCACACCGGACAAGGACGCGCGGTATCGCGCGCCGAGGGAAATAACGTCGGACGTCATGGAGCGGCTCGCCAAACGCGTGGCGTTCGCCAAATCCCTACCGACGACTCTGGTGATTGTCGCGCACCCGGATGACGAGGCAATCGGCGCGGGCGGTCTTCTGGCTGGCCTTCCCGATGCCGTCGTGGCGCACGTCACCGACGGTGCGCCTCGCGATGTGAGATACGCCCAGAGCAAAGGATTTCAGACACGCGAGGAGTACGCGCGCGCTCGACGTCGCGAAGTTGTGAACGCACTAGCGCACGTGGGCATAACTCCTGATCGATGCCGGGATTTCGGATATGTGGATGGCGAAGCGAGCATCCAGCTGCTCGAGCTTGTTTTCGACGTCGCGGATCTGATGGACGAAGTCCGGCCAGACATTGTCCTTACGCATCCCTACGAAGGAGGACACTCGGATCACGATGCCACCGCGTTCGCGGTGCATCTGGCGTGCGGGATCCTGCGCCGCGACAACGTCCCGACGCCTCTCGTTCTCGAGTTGACCTCGTATCACAACTTCAGCGGCGCGCGACGGGTGTTCAACTTTCTGCCGTTCATCGGCGCCGAAGAGCGAACGATCCAACTGACGGACGCGGAAAAAGAGCTGAAGAAGCGCATGTATCAGGAATTCGCATCGCAGCGGCAGGTTCTCAAGCGTTTTCCAATAGACCTCGAACGATTCCGGCCAGCTCCGCGCTATCTTTTCACCAAGGCGCCGCACGAGGGGCCACTGGACTACGAGCGCTTCTGCACCATAATCACCGGGGCACAGTGGAGATCGAACGCGAGCAAGGCGCTCGATGCGTTGCGCACTCGCCGTCGCCGGTTCGTGCAGCTGCCGGGACACGACTACTCCGCACGGCGCAAGATCGGGTAAGGTTTGCAAGCTCGATGACACTCCAATAGTATCCGTGGGTGTCTCTCCTCTACTCGTATCTCCGTAAATAC
>CATPBN010000257.1 GCA_955652635.1 uncultured Gemmatimonadaceae bacterium | reverse complement strand
GGCCACGACGACGTGCCGTTCGAGAAGTCGGTGACGAAGAAGTGGTTCCCGGTGAACTCGTACATTGGGGGCAACGAGCACGCGGTGCTGCACCTGCTTTACTCGCGATTCATCACGATGGTCCTGCACGACGCGGGGATGCTGGACTTCGAGGAGCCTTACACCCGGTTCCGCGCGCACGGGCACATCATCCGTGAAGGGGCGAAGATGTCCAAGACTCAGGGCAACATCGTCAACCCCGACGAGTACATCGAGCACTGGGGGGCGGACGCTTTCCGCACCTATCTGATGTTCCTCGGCCCATACGAGCAGGGCGGCGATTTCCGCGATCAGAGCATCTCGGGAACCCGTCGCTTTCTGGACAGGCTGTTCGCATCGGTGCAGAGCATGTCAGCCGAGGGCGAGCCCGATCATTCAGTTATGCGGAAGCTGCATCAGACGATCCGCAAAGTTGGGGAAGACATTTCGCGCCTCAGCTACAACACGGCGGTCGCCGCCATGATGGAATACATGAATGTGCTCCGAAAAGGAGAGCGCACGCCGCACCGCGACGAGGTTCATCCGCTCATCACGCTCGTGTCACCATTCGCGCCGCACATCGCCGAAGAGCTGTGGGAGCAGACCGGCGGCACGGGAAGCCTGTTCGATTCGGCGTGGCCGCGATTCGACCCCGCGCTCGCAGCGGAAGATTCGATCGAGCTCGTCGTACAAGTGAACGGGAAAGTGCGCGCGAAGATCACGGTTCCGCGCGACATTGCAGAGGAAGCCGCGTTAGTCGCCGCGCTCGGCGACCCGACTGTGGCGAAGTTTGTGTCCGGCACGCCCAAGAAGATCATCTTCGTTCCGGGGCGGCTGCTCAACATCGTTTCCTGAAACACGGACGTGGTGCGGGCGATCCATGTGACCTGCTCCAAATCAGAAGCATCCGTGTTCACTCGTACATGTTTTCTGGATCGGCCTTGGCGAGGTCGACGAGAAATCCGCCTATCCGCTCCGTCACGGCCTGTAGAAATTTTTCGCCCTTCTCCGCGGTTGCCCGGGTGGGATTGCCCGTACCGGTATCGCTCGTGACTTTCGACCACTTTCGTGGCGCCCAGGCCCAGCCTTCGCGCAGCCCGGCAACGCGAAACTTCCTCGCCTTGCCCGGACCTGCCTCGGACAACGGGCGCAGCAGCTCCGGCTCGAGAGCCATCATCAGGCTCGTCTCCATCTCTCCGGCATGGTCGCCAGGCTCGTCGAAATAATCCTTGCCGCTCACGCAGGTCCACCAGCTGATCATGCAGATGAAAAGGTTCACCCGCGGCCGCAGCTCGCGAATCATCTGCCGGAAGTCATTTCCTCCGTGGCCGTTGAGAATGAGCAGCTTCCTGACACCCTGACCGGCAATCGCCGACGCGATGTCGGTGAGCAACGCGAGCTGCGTGCTCGGGTTCATGTTGAGGGCGAGCCTGAGGTCGAGCTGGCCGGTGTTCACTCCAAACGGCACGGTCGGCAGCACGACCACTTTCGCGCCCTGACTCCAGGCGATCTCCGCCGCGCGCTCGGCGAGCGCCGCCGTCTCATAGTTGTCGGTGGCGTAGGGGAGGTGAAAGTTGTGCGGCTCCGTCGCGCCCCAGGGGAGGATTGCGATCTCGTAATCAAGTTCCTTGACTGACTTCCAGTTCGTTTCGGCGAGAACGTATGGGCGTGGTGGCATCAATGATGGTAGCAAAAAAAAGAGCGCCCGGCACCCGTAGAACGGGCCGGGCGCTTCATTACTAAATCCTCCTGCCCACCCAACCGCCGAAGAAATAGCCCACGGCCGCAACACCGACACCGACCACGAACATGTCGAGCCCCGAGCGGAAAACTGACCGCCCGGTAAACACGGATCGTGCCCCGCCAACGACAAAGTGGGAGAGCATCGACACCGCGAACGAGATCACGATTGCAGTCGTTCCCTGCCAGATGAGAAAGGGAAATACAGGGATAGCTGCGCCGAACGCCGTCGCGAGGCCGGTGATCCACCCCTCGCGAAGCGGTGACATGTTGAACTCGCCGATCTTGAGCTCCTCCTGCACCTGCTCCCTCAGCATCAGCTGAGGGTCGCCCATCACCCGCGTTGCGAGCGTGTGCGCGGCGTCGCGGTCCATTCCCTTTGTCTCGTAGATGATCGCCAGCTCGTCGCGCTCGATCTCGGGCATGAGTTCGACTTCAGTTTTCTCCATCGAGATTTCATAGTCGTAAACCTCGCGCTCGCTCTTGCTCGCGAGGTATCCGCTCGATCCCATCGACAGAGCATCGGCGATAAGGCCCGCTACTCCAGCAACCACGACGGCCTGGTGCTGATTTACCGTCGCCGCGCCAATTACACCGGCCACGAGCCCGAAGTTGGCTGTGAGTCCGTCGTTGAATCCGTACACGACGTTGCGCAGGAACCCACCCGACGACGTCTTGTGCCAGGGCTCGCCACCTTTTCCGGCGATCGCGCCGAGCGTGGTCGCGTGCTCCGCTGATTCACGCGCGAGTAGCAACGCCTCCGGCCCGCCCGGTGCTCCACGGGGGGTCTCGCGATGCATGTCGAGGTACGCCTTTACCTCTCGTCCCTCTTCCTCGAGGAGCATCGGCAGCAGAAAGCTCGGGCCGAACCAGCGTCCTAGCGTCGCGAGAAGCCTTGCTCGCCCGCTGGGACGAAACCTCCGAGGCGGATGACCATGCGCTGTGAGTAGGTCGGTCCAGACTACTACGTGCCGATCTTCAACGTCCGCGAGCCTCGAATAAGTGTCCTTCTTCTTCGGGTCGGGCTCGGCGGCGGCCAACAGGCGATACAAGTACGCCGCATCCGCTTCATCCTGCCAATGATGCTCGAAGGCATGAACGTCGATCTCCGGGCTCTTGGGCGGCGCCTTGGGGGGCTCGAGCGTCGTAGACATGTCTCAATATCGCCGGAGCGGCCGCGTTTTGCACCGGCAACCCTTGATTGTCGTTCGATGTCATATGGCACAGAACCATCAAGGAGACACGATGAAAGCATTGCTGCTTGTTGCCGCCATATCTGCAACGTCAGCCGCGGCAACACTCGATGCGCAGGCGGTGAAAGGGCAGCCTGACTCAACATGCACGAAATACACTGACGGGCGCGTGGAATGTCGTGCGTTCCGCCGCTTTTCGGGCGACTCGGCATTCGGCAACAGGATTTTCCTGCGATTGGATTCTGCAATGGCGAACCGCGCGGCTCTTGGTATCGAGCTTCGCGCGACGGGAACACGCAGGGATACGCTCGGCGTGTTCGTCGCGGCGGTGACGCCGAAAGGTCCCGCGGAGAGCGCCGGGATAATCGAGGGCGATCGCATCGCGGCCATCAACGGCGTCGACCTTCGCACGCCAGTCGGAGACATCGACGATTCGTTTTCCGACGAGGTGGCTTCGCATCGGCTGACTCGCGAGGTGCACAAGCTTACGCCGGGCAGCCGAGTGACTTTGCGAATCTATTCAGGCGGAAGGTTCCGCGACGTACAGTTCGTCGCCGGAAAAGCGAGCGACAGCATGCGCTTCGGCAATCAGTTCAGGATGGAGTTTCCTGGTGGCGAAGGGATGATGGAATACGACCCGCGCCGCCGGTAAAAGAAGCGGCGATCAGGGCTCTCGTCGCAATTGCAGCTCGCGATGCAGCGTCTGCTCTAAGGCAGCTTGATGCGGACGGAGCTGTCTGGCGAGGTCGCCAGTGCTCTCCTTCCAGCGGCTTCCCAGCGATTGCGTGGCGTAACGAACGCGCTGTTCCAGCACGGTGGTGTCCGGCGGCGCGTTCGTCGTTGTGATCGCTGGCTGCGGGTCGGTCATGGTAGTGGCTGGCCGCGTGGTCGTCGTGACCGGGCACCACAGTTGGGGAGGGTGTTTCGGGTCAGTCACCGCATATCCAATCCTCGGCAACACCTCGGCGGCGATCAATACCAATCCGGCCAGAACGATCAGAAGCGAGAATGCGTGCATCTTCGGAAGACGGCCGCGCCACGTTGTGAAGGCGACCCATATTCCGCCGGCGACGATCACACCTTCGACACCTAGGTAGCCAAACCATCCCCAGCCGCACTCGCGGGAATACGGCCAGACGACGATTGCGGCACCCAGAGCGAATACGAGAATCAAACGCGCGGCTGCGCCGAACATCGCGGCGCGCTGCTGCGCCTTTTCTTTGGCGCGACGCTCCTCTTCGCTCTGCAGTTTCTTGAGTGCAGGCGACGGCTCGGGCGGAAGCCCTTCGAACTCCCGCTCGATTTTTTTGAGCTGACTGGCCCAATTGTCTTCGACCATGGACGCACCCCAGGGAGGGATCTCGCTTATCTTGATGGACTCCGAACCCTCGGCAGGGGCAACGAAGCGATGAGCTCAGGCGGCGAAATCAGGGTACGGCTCGACAAATGGTTGTGGGCGGCCCGGTTTTACAAGACGCGCTCGCTCGCCGCCGAAGCCGTCGAAAAGGGAAAGGTCGAAGTAAATGGGGAGCGGGTAAAACGAGCGAAACTGCTCCAGGCAGGGGATTCGCTCAGGATACGGCTGGGTCCTTACCAGCACATTGTCACCGTCCGCGCGCTATCGGAAAAGCGAGGACCGGCTTCGGTGGCGGCGGCGCTCTACGAAGAGAGCCCCGAAGGACGCCGGGCGCGGGAAGCCATGCAGATCCAGGTGAAAGTGGCGCAGTCGGTTCCGGGCTACGAGCGCGGGCGTCCCAGCAAGAAGGACCGCCGCGAGATCGAGAGATTGCGTCGCCGCGACTAGAACTCCATCTGCGCGCCGAGCTCCACCACGCGGTTCGGCGGAATTCCGAAAAACTCTGTCGCCGGCCTCGCGTTACGCTGCATGAAAATAAAAAGGTGCTTCCTCCAACCAGCGATCGGCTTGTTTCCGGACGGAATGAGATTCTCCCGTCCAAGGTAGTACGTCGTCTCTGCTGGCTTCGCGATGATGCCGCGCTCGGTGGCGATCGCGAGAACTTCCGGCACGTTCGGGTTCTGCATAAACCCGTACTTGGCTTTGACCCGCGCGAAGTTGTGCGGGAAGCAGGTCACCTCTACGCGCTCGGTAATCGGCACCTCCGGCACCTGGGCCACCAATATCGAGAGAAGCACCACGTTCTCGTGGAGCACCTTGTTGTGCTTGAGGTGGTGCAGCAGCACCAGCGGGGCGTCCTTCGACTCTGAAGTCAGAAACACTGCCGTTCCTGGAACGCGCGCAGGCTTGAAGCGCTTGTCGGGATTGTCGTCTCCAAGATCCTTGAGCAGCGCGTCGAGAGGGATCGAAGCATCGACGAGAAGACTGCGGACGATGAGCCGGCCACGCTGCCAGGTCGTCATCAGCACGAAAATTCCCAATCCGATCGCGAGGGGAACCCAGCCGCCCTGCATGATCTTGAGGAGGTTGGCGCCAAAGAAAGCGAGATCGATGATCAGGAAAAACGCGGTGAATGCGCCAGCCCGCCAGATGCTCCACTGCCAGTGCGAACGCGCCAGCACGTAGAACAGAATCGTAGTGATGGCCATCGTCCCGGTGACGGCGATGCCATAGGCCGCGCCAAGCGCGCTGGAAGAACGGAAGTAGAGCACCACGAAAATGCAGCCGAGCGCCAGCGCGCGGTTGACCTCGGGCACGAATATCTGCCCGGTGTCCTGCTGCGACGTATGGATGATCTGGACGCGCGGGCTGTAACCGAGCTGCACTGCCTGCTGGGTCAGCGAGAAGGCACCGGAAATCAGCGCCTGCGACGCGATGATCGCGGCGATCGTCGCCAACGCGATCATCGGGTACAATGCTGCTCGCGGCGCCAGGAGATAGAAAGGATTCACTGCCGCACTCGGATCGCGGAGAATGAGCGCTCCCTGTCCGAAATAGTTGGCGAGCAAACAGGGCAGCACGAGCCCGGACCAGGCGAGGCGAATCGGGCGCTTTCCGAAATGTCCCATGTCCGCATAGAGCGCTTCAGCGCCAGTCACGGCGAGGACGACGGCGCCGAGGAGCACGAATCCCGACGCACCGTGCTCCGCGAAAAACCTGAGGCCGTACCAAGGATTCAGTGCCGCCAGAATCTGCGGCGCGAGCATGATCTCGCGTATTCCGAGGAGGCCGATAGTAGCGAACCAGATCACCATCACGGGTCCGAATATCCGGCCAACTTTCGCAGTGCCCTTGTTCTGGTAGAAAAAGAGCACCACGAGGATCGCGATGGTGATCGGAATGACGAGGCCCCCGGACGAGGGCGCGACGACCTCCAGACCTTCGACGGCGCTCAATACCGATATCGCCGGCGTTATCACCCCATCGCCGTAGAGCAGCGCGGCTCCGATGAGCCCGAGCGCGATGATCGTCTTGCGCCGAAAGGTGTCAGCGTCGCGACGCTGCTTCTGAAGGATGAGCGCGAGCAGCGCGAGGATTCCGCCCTCGCCGTTGTTGTCCGCCCGCATGATGAAGGTGATGTACTTGATGCTGACGATGATGATCAGCGACCATACGATCAGCGAGAGAACGCCGTAGACGTTGCCAGGAACCGGATCCAGCCCGTGCTTGAAGCATTCGCGCAGGGCATATAGGGGGCTGGTCCCGATGTCCCCGTAAACGACGCCGAGCGCGAGAATTGTGAGTTTTGCGAGACGGCGGCCGCTCGGGTGAGCTTCTACGATAGTACTGATTTGTGCGACCTATAGAGGTTGTACCGGCCAACCGCAGAGCTGGTGGCTTTGACCTCGGAATTTCCGCAAGCGGGCACGCCTTTGCAAGGTCAATACCTCCCTTGATAAAAACGAATGTCCACGAGGCATATCGCTTGCTTTAATGGGCGGTACAACTCGGAAGACTTGATTCCAAAAAGGAGGGTACGATGGGAGACATTAACGAACGCGGTCTCGAGAACGAAGTAAAAGGCACCGTGAAAGAGACGAAGGGCAAGATTCGCGGCGACCTCGGTGATGCCACGGACAACATGAGTGAGCACATCAAGGGTCGCGCTGAACAGCTTGAGGGAAAAGTCCAGAAGAACTTCGGCAAAAGCGAAAGAAACGCCGATCCCGATAACGGCTAATAGCTCTCTGAAAGAGAAAAAAGCGCCGGTGCATTGCACCGGCGCTTTTTTGTCGTTTACGGATTGACGTCAGAACGGCGGCGGGCCCGGCGGACGATCTCCTCCTGACGTGTCTCCCCCACGCCGCTCAGCGAGCTCCTTGCGGGCGGCCGCCCTCATCTTGTCGAGCTTGACTTGCTGTTCGGGGTTGAGCAACCGCTTGATCTGCGCATGCGTGCTGTCGCTGACGACACGCGCCAGGACCGCGGTTGAATCCAGCTGCGGTCTCAACGGTTTGTACAGGGCCATGATCTGGCGGTGCTTCTGCTCGATGAGCGAATCGACAGAGGCCTGTTGCTGTGGCGTGAGCTTGAGCTCTTCCGCCATCCGCTGCCGGTAGGCATGCGGTCCGTGCTCCCGGCCGCGACTGCCGCGAATTGCGCGGTCGGCGGAGAATCCAAGCGCCCCGCCGGCGATAAATGCGCCGAGCAAAAACATCAGCGCGTAGCCCTTGGTTCTGTCCATTTCCATCCTCAATGCGACATGACGTAGCGGAACGTCGCCTCGCGCTGCGACGAACCGTCGCGCGGAGCCGTCACTACCTGTACTGCGCCGGGCAGAACATCCGTGGCGACGGACTCCGTGACTGCTTCATAGCCGGTACGCAGCTCTTCATCGTTCTGGCGCGACCAGAGCACGCCCGCGGCCGCGAAAAGCAGAGCGGCAGCAGCGAGTCCGGGTGCAGCCCAACCCGCCAGATCGGACCACCAGTTGACTGGAATCCGAACGACAGCCAGCCGATGCTCCACGATGTAGGCCAGAATGCGACCTTCGAGGGCGTCCCAATACGCGCCTTCGGCGGGCGGTGCGTATGCATCGCGGAGCATCTCCGTGATCTTCGCATCGGCTTCCTCGTCGGGTCGCAAATCGGTACGGTCTGCCATAGCTATCTTCTACCCCTTCAAGTTTCCCAGGAGCCCTCGCAGCTTCTGCCTGGCGTGGTGCAAGTCCGATCGAGCCGTTCCGCCCGGGATCTGCAACATCTCGCCAATCTCCGCGTGCGTAAAGCCCTCTACATCGTGCAGTACTATCACCGACCGCGCCCGCGGTGGAAGCTGCGCCAGCGCGGCCTCGAGCCGTTCGTTCAGCTCACGATCTTCCGCCGGATCACGGAACGCCGTGGCCATCGATTCAGAAAGCTCCTCGGAAGTCCGCACTTTTTTCCGTCGAGCCAGATCGAGGGCCGCGTTTGCGACGATTCGGTTGAGCCATGCGCCGAACGCCTGCGCAGGGTCGAACCGGTCGAAGGCCTGGTACGCGCGCAGAAAGCCTTCCTGAACTGCGTCCTCGGCATCCTCATGGGTCATGACGATCGATCGCGCCACTATATACGCACGGCGCTGGTGCAATCGCACGAGCCCGGTGAAACCCCGCTCGTCCCCCTTCCGGGCCAGACTTACGAGCTCTCGCTCCTCATCAGAAATACGTAGGGGTACGGTCAACTGTTGAGAGGCTAATGTACCGGGCCCATCGAGCCACGCGCTCGACCCGTCCGGAACAATAGCAGCAACGGCAGCGCGAATATGAGCACCAGCCCGCTATACAGGTAGATCCTGGAGAAGGCGAGCATGCTCGATTGCACGGTCACTTGCTTGTCCAGGATGGCCAATGCTTGCTGCTGCGCGACCAGCGGGTTCATCCCGCGGGAAATCAGTCCGCGGGTAAGCAGCGACAGCCGGCTCAACGTCTCGGGGTCGCTGGCGCCGACGTGCTCGGTCAGCAAAAACGCCTTTTCGCTTGCCATGAAGCGTGCAAGCAGCGTTGCCATGACGGCGATCCCGAGCGAGCCCCCGAGTTGCCTCATGAGATTGAACATGCCGGTGCCCTGGGCGAGATCCTTCACCTTGAGATCGGCCATCGTCGCATTCGTGAGCGGCACGAAGATCAGGCCGAGTCCGACACCGCGCAGGATCAGCGGCCAGAACAGGTCCTGCTGGCCGCTGGCAGCTGTCAGGTGCGACATCTTGAGCATCGACCAGAAGAAGAGAAACGCTCCGGCAACCACGGTATAACGAGCGTCCAGCCGCATCGCGTTTCTTCCGACGACTGCCATGGTCACGGCCGACGCAATCGCTCCGGGCAGGATGATCTTTCCCGTTTGCCACGCAGTCATCTGCAGCAGCTGCTGCAAAAAGACGGGCAGGATGAATACAGAGCCATAGAGCGCGAACCCGAGCAGGAGTCCGAGGCTCACGCCTGCCGACAGCTGACGACTCTTGAGGATCCGGAAGTTGATGACAGGCTCGTCGACTGTGAGCTCGCGCCAGATCAAAGCGATTCCCGAAACGAGCGCAGTGACGCCGAGCAATGTCACGAAGCGTGAATCCCACCAATCGTAGCGCTCACCGCGCTCGAGCATCCACTGCAGCGAGCCCACGCAGAGCGTGAGAAAGATGATTCCCAGATAATCGATCTTGTCGGCGCGCTCCTGGTGCGCGGCGTCGTTGACGTAGGTGACTGTCAGGATTGCCGCGATGATGCCGAGCGGGACGTTGATGTAGAAGATCCACGGCCACGAATAATTGTCCGTGATCCACCCACCAAGTGTCGGACCGAGTGTCGGACCGACCATCACGCCGACCCCGAAAATCGCCATTCCCGTTCCCGCTTCCTCGGGCGGGAACGACTCATAGAGGGTGGCCTGTGCGGTGGACAGAAGTGCGCCGCCGCCAATTCCCTGAATCACGCGCCAAAAGATCAAGGCGAACAACGAGTGCGACGACCCGCAGAAGAAGGACGCCACCGTAAAGAGAAGAATTGAGCCGGTGAAATAGCGTTTTCTGCCGAAGTACGCCGAAAGCCAGCCCGACATCGGAATCACGATGACGTTGGCGATGATGTACGCGGTCGAAACCCAGGCGATCTCGTCCAGCGTCGCGCCGAGGTTTCCCATCATGTGCGGAATCGCCACGTTGACGATCGACGTGTCGATCAGCTCCAGCATCGCCGCCATCGTGACCGTGAAGGCGATGATGTACTTGTGCGCGTAGCGGTCCTCGGAGGAGTGCGTCACCCCGGAGGACCGCAGCACGGCCGTGCTCACCGGCTGGCGGTGTTCACGTGCACGTTCGCCGAGAGGCCGGGTCGCAGGGGATGATTACCCGAACACGGCTTCGTCACCGCTATGCGCACTGGAACACGCTGCACCACCTTCGTGAAATTTCCGGTCGCGTTGTCGGGCGGAAGGAGCGCGAACTTCGCGCCGGTCGCGCCGCTCACGCTCGCTACCTTCCCTTCGGCGACGCAACCGCCGTACGCATCGATCTCGAACTCCACCGGCTGGCCGGGACGAATGGTGGCGAGCTGGGTCTCCTTGAAGTTCGCTGTAACCCACACGCCAGTATCGGCTACGATGCTGAGAAGCGGCTGGCCCGGTGCGACGAGCTGTCCGACCTCGACCTGTTTTCTGGAGACCTCACCCGATGCTGGAGCGGTGATACGTGTGTAATCGAGCTGCAGTTGTGCGTTCTCAGCTGCTGCCCGTGCTGCCATTGTGCGGGCGCTGGCGACGCGCACGCCGGCTTCCGCGGTGTTGACCGTTCCGCCTGCCGCTGCCGCCTGGCGTTCCGCCGCGAGGAGATTTGCGTGGGCGACTGCCGCCGTCGCCCGTGCGGCGTCCAGCTGTTGATTCGAAATTATCAGCTTGGCAGCGAGCTCCTTGGCGCGCGCTAGATCCGCGTCTGCCTTGTCGGCGTTGGCCTTGGCCGCACCGATCTGTGCGTCGAGTGTCGCGCGCTGCCCCGCGGCGCTCTGGACCTGCGACTGTGCCTGGCCCGAGAATCCACCCCCACCACTAGTCGCTTCAGCCGCGGCGAGATCGGCCAGCGCCTGCTGCACCCGCACGCGGTAGTCCGCGTCGTCGAGTTGCACCAGCAGCTGTCCTGCGTTCACGTGGTCGTTCTCGTTGACGTTCACCGTTTTCACGTATCCACCGACCTTCGCCAACACCGGCACGATGTGTCCGTCTACCTGCGCGTTGTCGGTCGACTCGTGTGAGCGCCCGTAGTTCCATCTCTGGAACGCCCACAAGAGGAGGGCGAGCCCGACCACGATCACGATCGGGACAACGAACTTCTTTTTCGTCGACGGCTTGTCGGGCTCGTCGGCGGCACTTCTGCCGTTGCGGGATGTCGTCGGGGCCGTGGATTCTATTGCGGTTGCCATAATCTTCCTGTGTTGCAGCGGTCTGAATGAAGTTTAGCTAACGGTGATTTCGGAATTATCTAAGTGTCGTCACGCTGCCGGTCGCGCGGGCAAGTGACACTCGTGCGAGCTGGTAGGCAGTCTCTGCGTCGTTCACGAGCGTCCGCGACGCGGTCAAGCCGAGCGATGCATTCACGACGTCTGCGTTTCCCGCTACTCCGGCGTTGAAGCGGTCGCGGGCCTGGGCAACCTCCTGCTCGGCGAGCCGGAGCCGTTCGCTGGCAGCGTCGAGCTGCTCGCGCGCCGCAGCCAGGTCCAGTACTGCCCCCCGCACATCGGCCTGCGCCTGCTGCTCGAGGTCGTGTTGGCGGATCTCTGCTTCCATTACGACCGATCGCTGTTCCTGCACTCTCGCTTCGCGCCTGAATCCGTCGAACATCGGAATGCTGACCTGCAGGCCCCATGTGTACGTATTGAGAAGGAGCGCACCATTCTTTCCGATGACGCCGTCGTCGGCGACGAGCCCGAGCGTCGGCAAACGTTCGGCCTTGATCGCGGAGAGTCCCTGTCGGGCTGCCTGGACGCGCTGTTCCTCAGCCAGAAGATCCGGGCGGGCGCGAAGCGCCTGCGCGACCAGCGTCGCTTCATCGGGTACAGGCTCGGTGCGGGCAGCTGTGGTCGTGAGTGAATCGGTCAGCACGATGTCAGTCCCTAACGGCAGCGAGAGTGACCGCAGTAGATCGAGGTGCGCGTGATCGCGAGCATTTCGGGACGCGATGAGGCTCGCTCGCGTGGCCGCGACCTGCGCTCTCGCGCGGGTGACATCGAGGCCAACTCCGGTTCCCGCCCGCAGCTGTGACTGGGCAATGCCGAGCAGCTCCGTGGCGAGCTGAGTGTCGGCCTGACGAGCGTGGAGATCGGCGTCCGCACGCATTGCTTTCACGTACGCCGTCGTAGCGGCGGTCGCCGCCTGTTCGGCAGTCGCGTCTGCGTCGGCGCCGGAAGAGCGTGCGGCAGCTTGTGCGGACCGCACGCGCCCAATCGCGCCGAAATCGAGCAGGTTCTGCTCCACTCGGCCGCGAACGTCGAGCGTTTTGATCGGACCCTCGACCTGTCCCCTGGGATCGAAGAATGGCTTCTGCCCGGCAGGGGCGGGGAAGTCGATACCGAGGGTCGATGTGTTGAACGTTCGACCTGCTTCCTGCACATAGCTGCTTACCGTCGGCAGCAGGTCAGCTCGACGTTGGCGAACGCGCGCCTGGGCTTCGTCGGCGCGCAATCTTGCGCCTTGCGCCATCGCGCTGTGTTGCGCGGCAAGCCGTGCCGCATCACCCAGAGAGAGTGGAAGCACCGTCGGCTGTTGTGCGACAAGGGTCGGCGACGCGAATGCGATCATTGCGGCCGCGCTCAGTAAAAGAGCGCGGGCATTCCTGGAGAGCTCAGTCATTTATGAATGGGATGAACGAAACTACATCGGAGGGGGCGCCGTCTGCCTGGGCAAATGCGCCCTCCGATGGAGCAATGGCGTGGAGATAGAATTGGGCCAGCTCGCCGAAAACTTCATCGTCACTCTTGTGAGCGAGAAGGGGGACGCCGGTGTGCTCGTCGCGCCAGATGCCATTCATAACGGTAATGGCTACGAGCATGCGGGCGCCGACCATGGGGTCGATGTCGCGGAATTCACCGGCGTCGACACCTCGGCCGATGATTCCAGCCAGGAGCTTTTGTCCACGAGCGACGACCTCTTCCGCGTAAAACCTGCCGAGGTCGGGGAACTGGTGCAGCTCAGCGAGTACGAGGCGGTAAATGGTGATGAACACCGGTGAGCGAACGAATGCCCAGTAGCCTCTCATGAACGCGAGGAGCTGGTTCGTGGGCGTTCCTTGAACGTTGGCCTGCTCTGCTCTTTCGATCGCGGCGACGGCGGTCTGCCGGACCATTTCGCGGAAGAGCTCTTCCTTGTTGGGGAAGTAGAGGTAGATGGTGCCTTTGGAGACTCCGGCGCGCTCGGCAATATCCTGGAGCCGGGCGTTGGCGAGGCCGCATTCACCGAAAACCTCGAGGGCAGCCTTTATGATCTGATCAGGCCGGTCCGCAGGGCATCTACGCCATTTTGGTGCAGCTGATTTTGCTCGGGCCATTTCTTAGAAAACAAATAGTATCTGACCAGTCAGTAATATACTAGCCCGAGCCCAACAGTCAATAAGTACTTGCTGCTGCTCCTACTTGTGTGCCTCCGCGGCTTCCTTGTCCCGATAATGAGCGTTCGTCATCATCACGATCGAGGTCAGAAGCAGGAATAGGGACACCGCGCCGAGGATGAGTCCCGTCAACGCCGCGCTCAAATCGGTTCTCTTTTTCGTCGCCATGGTCACCTCGCTCCCTGTTCGCTCGAGACTCTGGCCTTCGAAACGGTGTCGTTCTGGCTGATCTTGGGAACCACGTCCAGCCCTTCGATCACCTTCCCAAAAACCGTGTGAACCCCATTGAGGTGCCTCGTGTTCTGCTCGCTCAGCACGATGAAGAACTGGCTACCGCCGGTGTTCTTTCCCGCGTGCGCCATCGACAGAGCGCCGACCTGGTGCTTGTGCGGGTTCCCCTGTGTCTCGCAGTCGATCTTGTAGCCTGGACCGCCGGTCCCCACCGGACCCTTCGCGTGTTCACCGCCCTTCGAGTAAGGATCGCCGCCCTGCACCATGAAATCCTTGATGACGCGGTGGAACTTCGTCCCATCGTAGAAGCCGGAGTTGGCGAGCTTCTCAAAATTTGCCACGGTCTTCGGCGCGTCCTTTTCGTACAGCTCGGCGCGCATGGTCCCTTTGTTGGTTTCTATCGTTGCGAACTTGGTCATCTCGGCGGAAGGGTGGCGTTAAGGGTTGGTTTCAACTCGGAATGATAACCTACACCGTACTCGACGGGCAGATGTCGTTGAGCGTGCATATCCCGCACTTGGGGGACCGCGCGTCGCAGATGCGCCGACCGTGAAAGATCAGCACGTGCGCGAGCATCGTCCAATCTTCGCGCGGGAATAACGACATCAGATCCTGCTCGACTTTGACCGGGTCCGTTTGCTTGGTGAGACCGAGTCGCAGGCTCAAACGTCCGACGTGGGTGTCGACGACAACTCCTTCATTCTTTCCGAACGCATTGCCCAGGATCACGTTCGCCGTTTTTCGGCCAACTCCCGGGAGCTTGACCAAAGCGTCCATCGAGTCAGGGACCTCGCCGTTGTGTCGCTCTACCAATGCCTTTCCGAGGGCGATCAGGCTCTTCGACTTGTTGCGGAAGAAACCGGTGCTCCTGATGGCCTCCTCGAGGTCTTCCTGACGCGCATCAGCAAGCGACTGAGCGGTCGGATAGGTCTTGAAGAGATGCGGTGTCACCATGTTGACGCGCTTGTCCGTGCACTGCGCACTCAGGATCGTCGCTATCAACAGCTGGAGCGGAGTCTCGTGATC
>CATPBN010000256.1 GCA_955652635.1 uncultured Gemmatimonadaceae bacterium | reverse complement strand
GACTCCACGTACGCGCGCGGAGGAATCCAGGGGAATCGCTCCCGAATTCCCGGCGCCTGCGACGGAATTATCTCGAGCTCGTGATTACGATCCCATTTGGTGAGCATCTTCACCATCCGGCCGCACACCTTGCAGTGACCGTCATAGATCACGGTGTAAGGTCTGCCGGCGTCACCAATGGTTGGCGCGACAGGATGGTCGTGTGCCTCGTGACCGGCCATAGTGAATCGAACAACAGGAACGGTGGTCACGCCGATGCCTCGATCGCTGCTGACTCCACTCCGGCAGCTTCTACTGTGATCTGGGGCGGATGCGTCAGCGTGCTGTGGATCCCACACAGATTCGCGACGCGGATCGCCCTCGGCCAAAGCTCCGGTGAAAGACTGGGCCAGACTAGCTTCACTTTCATCGCGCCGACGCGATGCTGTCCTTCCACGAAGTCCCAGCTCACGTCGACCCTGAGATCATTCACTCCGAGGTTCTTGTTTGAGGCCCAGCTTTGCAACACCGATAACGTGCACGCACCGAGCGCGCTGCCGAGCATGTGAAACGGCGAGTACTGAACGTCATGGGATGGCGCTTCGATGGTCAAGGGACCAGACGTCGCTTCCAGCCTGAGAGATTCTTCGCCGGTCAACGTTATCTTCATCGTCCGAGGAACTTCATATCGTCGTGAATCTTCATTTCTTCCCGGCCGTGCCGGAGGGTTGCTGTTGTGTCAGACAGTGGAGCGTGCCGAGTCCCCACACCAGATCCACCGCGTGTATACCGATCACAGTGTAACGAGGAAACGCCTCGGCGATTCCGTTCAGCGCCACTCGATCGGCGGGATCGTTGAATGTCGGTACAAGAACGGCGCCATTGGCAATGTAGAAATTCGCGTAGCTCGCTGGCAGCCTCTCTCCCTTCATCGTTACGGGTCGAGGGAAGGGGATCGTAACTATCTGCAAAGGACGTTTCTTGGCGGCGAGTTGGAGCCGGCGAAGGTTGTCAACGGACCGCACGTGGTTCTCGTCAGATGGATCCTGCTCGTATGCCAGAATCACAGTGTCGCGCGAGCTGAACCGCGCGATATCGTCTACATGCCCGTGGGTGTCGTCGCCAGCCGCGCCCTCACCCAACCATATCGTATCGGTCACGCCCAGATATTCATCGAAGGCCTTCTCGTAGTCCCCGGCCAGCATTCCAGGATTCCGCACCTGGACCGGAGTAAGAAGCCATTCTTCAGTAACCAGCATCCTGCCGGCACCATTTACGTCGATCCCTCCGCCCTCGAGTATCAGGCGCTCTCCATTGTCGGGCCGAATTGGTACGATCCGCGGTAATCCGGTGATGCGCTCGATTTCGGCACCAATTCCAGCGTCTCTCTTGTAGTTGGCGTACTTCGCCCAGCCGTTGAAGCCCCAATTGATCAGCTCTACTCGTCCGTCGGCCCGCAACACGCCCGTCGGTGCGGAATCACGGAGCCAGACTCGATCGTTCGAGACGATGTGTATGCTATAGCGACTCTCCCTTACGCCGTGCGCGGCTAACAACTCGGCTGCGTTGTCCACGACAGTCGCGTCGTGACAGAGAATCTCGACGCGATCGTAATCGCTGAGCGCGCGGACGATCTCGGCGTACACCCACGGTATCGGCGCGAGCTTGCCTGGCCAGTCGGGCTCGTGATGTGGCCACGCGATCCAGGTCGCGTCGTGCTTCTCCCATTCCGCTGGCATGCGTCTGCCGAGCGAAAGCTCCATAGTCAAAGCGCCGCTTCTCTTGGGAGCGGCGCTCGCACGACTGCTGCCCGCAGTTCGAGCAACGCGTTTCTTCATCCGATGTAGCGATTGAGTATCGGCGCATATGCGTCGATGCGCCTATCGCGCAGAAACGGCCAGCTGCGTCGAGTGCTCTCGATAAGCGCCCTGTCGCACTTCGCGACCAGTACCGCCGGCTCCGTCGCCGCCTCAGCGAGAATCCTTCCGAAGGGATCGCAGACGAACGAGTGGCCAAAGAACTCGATGCCGTCAGTTCCCGGCTCATCCTCGTGTCCGACGCGATTCGGCGCCGCGACGTACACTCCGTTCGCGATCGCGTGCGCCCTCTGCGCCGTTCGCCACGCCTCGACCTGCGCCTCGCCGAATTCCTTCTTTTCGGAAGGATGCCAGCCGATCGCTGTGGGATAAAAAATGATGTCAGCGCCGAGCAGACTGGTGATGCGCGCGGCTTCGGGATACCACTGGTCCCAGCAGATCAAAACGCCAACGTTCGCGTAGCGCGTCTTCCAGACGCGAAATCCGTTCGCGCCCTTGTGATCGCCGTCGTCGGCGACGTGCGAGTCGCCGGGAGTGAAGTAGAACTTCTCGTTGAAAAGCGGATCGTCCGGGATGTGCATTTTGCGATAGGCGCCGAGCAGAGAGCCATCCGCATCGATAACCGCTGCGGAGTTCCGATAGAGGCCGGCAGCCTGTCGCTCGAAGATGGGTACGATGATTACTATCTCGAGCTCCCGCGCCACCTTCTGCATCCTCTCGATAGTCGGCCCCGGAATCGGCTCGGCGAGATCGAAGCGCTCGTGCTTCTGGGATTTGCAGAAGTAAGGCGAGTTGAACAACTCCTGAAGGCAGACGATCTGCGCGCCGCGCTCGGCAGCCTCACGAATCCGCGCAATCGCCCGCTCGACGTTTTTCTCGACGTCGCTCGTGACCGCTTCCTGAATGATCCCGATCGTGAATGCTGAACTGGTGGACATCAAAGAAAGGTTAACGGTTTGCTCGTCTCTTGGAAGCCTGATCGCGTTCGTCAGGAGTACCTGAACCACGAGAAGGCGAGCGCAACGCCTGCGAACGTCATCAGCACGGCCGCCAGGATGCCGAACAGATTGAGCTTCCAGCCGTTCCGATGCTCCCCCATCACTTGAGGATTGTTGCAGACGAAGAGAAGAATCACTATCAGCGGCGGCGCGAGAAGACCGTTGATCACGGCCGTCCAGAACAGGAGTCTCACGGCGTTCAGGTGCGCAAAGTTGAGCGCCATTCCGATCAACATCGCGATCGCAATGACGCCGTAAAAAGTGCGGGCCTCGTGGACTTTCGCACTCATTCCCGCATTCCAGGCTCCGGCCTCGGCGAGCGCGTACGCTGCGGAGCCAGCGAGTACCGGCACCGCCAGCATTCCCGTGCCGACTAGTCCGAGGGTGAAGAGCAGATAGGCAAAATGTCCAGTGAGTGGACGGAGAGCCGCCGCTGCCTGTTCCGCCGTCTCGATGTTGGTTTGGCCAGCCTGATGAAGAGTGGCACCAGCGGTGAGTATGATGAAAAACATTATCAGATTCGAGATGAACATCCCCGCGGCGACGTCGCGGTGTGATGCCCTGAGCTCTCGCCGCAGAGCCCGCCTCGGCCGCCCTTCGATCTTCTTTTCGAGATGATCTTCCTGCTCTGCGTTTTGCGCAGCCTGCCAGAAGAAAAGGTAAGGTGAGATCGTTGTGCCAAGGATTGCGACGAACGTCAGAAGGTAATCGTGGGTGAAGACGATTCTTGGACGGATCGTTTCCCACAGAACCGTGTCCCAGTCCGGATTCGCGGCAAAAGCCGCCACCACGTACGCGAATAGCACGAGCGTGAGCCATTTGAAGATTCGGGTCATGAATTCATAGGACGCATAGATCAACAGCGCGAGAATCAATAGTGTGAACGCGGGGACGAACCACACCGCCGGCACGCCACTCAGCATCGAGCCCGCGGCTGCCATGCCTCCGAGGTCCGCCGCGATGTTGATTGTGTTGGCGACGAACAACAGCAAGCAGGCGAACCAAAGCAGCGAGCGCGGATAATGCTCGCGAAGCACTGCGGCGAGTCCCCGTCTAGTGACAAGACCGATGCGCGCGCACATGAGTTGGACGGCGGTCATCAGCGGCAGGGTTATGATCGCTGTCCAGAGGAGATCGTACCCGAAGGCCGCGCCAGCCTGTGAATAGGTGGCGATTCCGGACGGGTCATCGTCGGCGGCGCCTGTCACTAATCCAGGCCCGAGCTCGCGCACAAAACTTTTCAGCTTGTCGCGAGATGTAGCCTCGTAATCGCGCTCGGGACGCTCCGTCTCACGACGTTCGACATCGCGAGGGGGAACCAGCATGAATTTTCGGATCGACGCCTCGCTTGTTATCGGCGGTTCGTCCGCCAAGAACCGCTGTTGCTCCGCCAATGCGAGGAATATGCCGAGCAGAGGCCGCTTCCCTTGCCATGTTCCGAATCCTGGCGAGCCATCGTTCGCCTCGACCGAGGGGTACCATATCCGAGCAGGATATAATAGACTGGCCCTGTCAAAGTCATTGTCGCAGTTACAGGCAGCAGCTTCATTACTTAACCGCCGGGATTTCCGCACGGAGTAACGACAGTGGCCCGTGACCAGCAAAAGACATCCATGGCGTCGCGTGGCATGTATCCGTTTCAGGCCCTCCGCCGATTCTGGCGCGCACTTGGACCTGGTGTAATCACCGGCGCGGCGGACGACGATCCGTCGGGCATCGCCACATACTCGGTCGCCGGAGCGCAATTTGGAACGAGCCTCCTCTGGATGGCTCTTGTAACCTGGCCGCTTATGGCTGCTGTCCAGACGATGTGCGCGCGGATTGGTATGGTCACGGGGCGCGGTCTGATGGGCGCACTGCGGAGAAAATTCCCTCGTCCGGTTCTTCTGGCTGCATGCGGCGCGCTCTTCATCGCGAACACGATCAACATCGGATCCGACCTGTCAGGCATGGCAGACGCCGCCGAGCTACTGACTCACGTGACCTCACACGTGTGGGTGGTCGTTTTCGGTGTGCTGATCGCGTGGGCGACAGTTCGACTCCGGTACGTCCTGATCGCGAACGTGCTCAAATGGCTGGCTCTGGTTCTCTTCGCCTATGTCCTTACCGCGCTGATCGTGGGGCCGGACTGGAGCCACGTCGCTCACGACACTGTTCTTCCGAAAATGCCGCGCGAGCGCGGAGAATGGGCGATGGTCGTCGCAATTCTGGGGACCACCATCAGTCCATATCTCTTCTTCTGGCAGGCATCGCAGGAAGTCGAGGAAGAAAAGGCCATGGGTCGTCACACGCTTGTCGCCCGCAGGGGCGCAACTCCGGATGAGATCAAGGCTCGCAAATGGGATGTCGGGCTTGGCACGTTCTTCTCCAACGTCGCGATGTTTTTCATCATCCTTACGACCGCCCTCACCTTGCACCGCGCCGGCATTACCCAGGTCAACACCAGTGCTGAAATTGCAGCTGCGCTGCGACCTCTTGCCGGGAATTTTGCGACCCTGCTCTACACGCTGGGATTACTCGGCACCGGGGCCTTGGCGATTCCAACGCTCGCGGGGTCCGCTGCCTATGCGTTCGCCGAGACATTTAGCTGGCATCAAGGCATTGACGAGCGATTCGGGAAGGCGCGAGCATTCTACGTAGTAGTCATGATCTCTATGGTGATCGGCGTCGGACTCGACTTCGCAAACGTGAGCCCGGTGAAGGCGCTGTATTGGACCGCCATACTCAATGGGCTCCTCGCGCCCTTCCTTCTACTCGGGATCGTCATTGCGGCCTCTGACCGCAAACTCATGCAGAATCAGCCAAGCTCGGTGCTGGGCCGGTCAGTGGTTTGGCTGACAACTGCTGCCATGTTCGGAGCAGCGATCGCAATGTTCACGTTTTGATCAAAATGCTTTCGACATGGCGTGTTCCCGTGGCCGCTCTGATTCTAATTGCGGGCGGCACTCCCGCGGTCGGCGCGCAAGGTCGTTCGGACTCTTCGGGAGTTGGGTCAGCGGCGTGGCATCCTTACTTGCTCGGGACCCAGATCAATGTGATCGGTCAGGACCTACGACCGTTCCCGAGTCCGTACGAGGGAGCGAATAGCCTGCGGTCGCGCGGCGACTCCAAGATCAGTGACGCGTACGGCGTGTACGGCGGAATTGACGCTGGACACGGAGTGCAGGCGTATCTCGACGTCGAGATGATCAGAGGAGGGGGGATCAGCAGGGTCGTTGGGCTCGCCGGTCCGACCAACGGCGATGTGCTGAGGCAAGGTACGGCCGATCTCGGAAGCGGGCCCTATGTGGCGCGCGCTTTTGTCCGATACGTAGTTTCATTTTCGAGTCGCGAGCGCGATACGCTGGCGCCCGTGCCCGATCAGATTCCGAGCATCGTGTCGGCGCGCCGCCTGGAAGTCGTGGCGGGCAAGCTGGCGAACAGCGATTTGTTCGACGTCAACCGGTACGCCAATTCAACGCGCCTGCAATTCATGAACTGGTCGCTCTTCCAGAACACCGCCTGGGACTTCGCCGCTGACACCCGCGGCTACAGCAATGGTGTCGCGATTGCGTTGATCCAGCCCGCGTGGACATTGCGGGCCGGAAGTTTCCAGATGCCGCGCGAAGCCAACGGCAACGTGTTCGACAGCGACCTCAGACGCGCTCGCGGTGATCAGATCGAGCTCACACTCACGGCACCGCGAACGCAGACGATCGCTCGTATCCTGGGCTATCTGAATCACGCGAGGATGGGTAGCTACGCCGAAGCGCTCGCGCTTGGAAGGGCGCAGGGACGCCCGCCCGACGATGCAGCCGACGACAGCCCGGGAAGAAAGAACTATGGATTCGGACTGAATCTCGAACAGCCACTAAGCGACGACGGTGAAACCGGACTGTTCGCACGCCTTGGCTGGAGCGATGGACGCAACGAGAGCTTCGCCTTCACGGAAGTCGATCGACATCTGAGCTTCGGCGCGCAATTCGCGGGCGGTCACTGGGGTCGTGCGAACGACCGAATAGGGTTGGGTGCGGTTCGCGAAGGGATCGTCGCGCTGCACCGGGACTACTTGTCTGCAGGCGGCCTCGGTTTTCTGCTGGGTGACGGCCGTCTCAACTACGGATCTGAGCAGATCGTCGAAGGCTACTATCGCCTTCAGGCCGGGCCGTATCTTCAGCTGAGTCCTGACGTGCAGCACATTCGTAACCCCGGCTACAACCGTGATCGCGGCCCCGCGACAGTGTTCTCACTCAGAATGAATCTTCGGTACTAATTCAAGACAACCGGCTCGCAGCCAACAGCCGGCCCGCCCACCGCCCCCGGCCGGTAGTCTTCAGTTGCAGTTTCAGTTCCGGTGACCTATGCCGGACCCTTCCCTACAAGCTGTCGGAGCACGTACGGCAGAATTCCGCCATGCCGATAGTAACTCATCTCCTCCGGCGTATCGATCCTAGAGACGGCCTGGAACGTCTTCTCCTTGCCACCGGCGCCACGCGCGCGAACAGTCACCGGCTGGCGAGGCTTCATCTCGTCCGACAATCCGTCGATATCGAATGTCTCGAATCCGGTGAGCCCGTGCGTAGCGCGGGTCTCGCCGTTCACGAATTCCAGTGGCACGACTCCCATCCCAACGAGGTTCGAGCGGTGAATCCTCTCGAATGATTCGGCGATGACGGCGCGCACGCCGAGCAACAACGTGCCTTTCGCCGCCCAGTCGCGCGACGAGCCCGTGCCGTACTCCTTGCCGGCGATGATGACGAGCGGGATCCCGTTCTTCTGGTATTCCATCGACGCATCGTAAATCGTGATTGCCTTCTCGCCCGGCTTGCGCGTAGTCCACCCGCCCTCGGTGCCCGGCGCGAGCTCGTTCCGCAGTCGGATGTTGGCGAAGGTTCCGCGCATCATCACCTCGTGATTTCCTCTGCGCGCGCCGTAAGAATTGAAATCGACCGTCTTGACGCCCTGCTCGATCAACCACTTGCCGGCCGGAGTCGACGCGGGAATCGAACCCGCGGGCGAGATGTGGTCAGTCGTGATCGAATCACCGAACATCCCCAACACGCGCGCGCCCTTGATCGGGCGAATGCCTGGCGGCGTGAGCGTCATGCCGTCGAAGAACGGCGGATTCTTCACGTAGGTAGAGGCGGGATCCCACGCGTAGAGGTCGCCTTCGGGGACCGGCAGGCTCCTCCAGTTGTCGTCTCCGTGAAAGACGTTGGAGTACTGTGCCTTGAACATCTCGGCTTTCACCGAGCGCAGGATCTCGTCTTCCACTTCCTTGGGTGCGGGCCAGATGTCGCGCAGAAAAACCGGACCGCTCCGGCCGACGCCAAGGGGCTCGGTGTTGAAATCGATATCCATCCGGCCAGCAAGTGCGTACGCGACGACGAGCGGGGGGGACGCCAGATAGTTGAACCGCGTGAGCGGATTGATGCGTCCCTCGAAATTGCGGTTGCCCGACAGCACTGCAGCCACCACAAGCTTGTTCGCCTCAACGGCGTCAGCGATCGGCTGCGGCAGTGGACCTGAATTCCCAATGCACGTGGTGCATCCGAAACCCACGACGTTGAATCGCAGTTTCTGCAGCGCATCCATCACGTTCGCGGCTCGGAAATAATCGGTCACGACTTTTGAGCCGGGGGCGAGGCTGGTTTTGACCCACGGCTTTGACATAAGTCCCTTCTCGACCGCGTTCCGTGCGAGTAATCCCGCGGCGAGCATCACGCTCGGATTCGACGTATTCGTGCAGCTCGTTATCGCGGCGATCACCACTGATCCGTGACGAATCGAAAATTTCTCTCCGTTCATCTCGACCGGAATGCTCGCGTGCTGGGTGGCCTGGTCCTCGGGATCCGTCGCAACCACAGACGGCGACAGCTGGGCCGCTCCCGCGGCGCTCATGGCCTGCTTCGCTGAAGCAATCGCGGGGACGGTGCCGGTGCGCTCGAGATCCGCGGCAAGCGCTTCTTTGAACATCTTCTTGGACAGCTTGAGTGGCACTCTGTCCTGCGGCCGCTTCGGGCCCGCCAGGCTCGGCTCCACCGTTCGCAGATCGAGCTCGAGGGAATCGCTGAAAACCGGATCCGGCGTATCGTCGGTCCGGAAGATTCCCTGCGCCTTGGTGTACGCTTCCACGAGCTGCACCTGTGCCTCGTCGCGCCCGGTAAAGCGCAGGTAGTTGATGGTTTCCGCGTCGATCGGGAAAAATCCCATCGTTGCGCCATATTCCGGCGACATGTTGCCGATCGTCGCGCGATCCGCGAGCGAGAGGCTCGACAAGCCAACGCCATAGAACTCGACGAACTTTCCGACGACCTTTTTCTTTCGCAGCATCTCGGTGACCGTGAGCACGAGATCTGTCGCCGTCGCGCCGGGCGGAAGCTTGCCGTGCAGCTTGAATCCAACCACTGGAGGAATGAGCATCGATACGGGTTGGCCCAGCATGGCAGCTTCCGCTTCGATCCCGCCCACGCCCCAGCCGAGTACGCCCAGCCCATTGATCATCGTGGTATGCGAGTCGGTGCCGACCAGAGAGTCTGGGTACGCGTATGTCTGCTTACCGACGACCTCGGTGAAAACTCCCTTTGCCAGATACTCGAGATTGATCTGGTGGACGATTCCGGTATCGGGCGGAACAACGCGGAAGTTGTGGAGCGCCTTCTGTCCCCAGCGGAGGAAAGCATAGCGCTCCTGGTTGCGCTGGAACTCGAAGTCGGCATTGATGAGGAGGGCCGCCTCCGTTCCGTACTCGTCCACCTGCACCGAGTGATCGATGACGAGATCCACCGGTTGCAGCGGATTTATCAGTCGGGGATCGCCACCGAGTCGTGCGATTGCCTCGCGCATAGCGGCGAGATCCACGACCGCCGGAACACCGGTGAAATCCTGAAGCAGCACTCGAGCCGTGCGGAAGGCGATCTCTTTCTCGACTGTGCCTTTCACGTCCCACGTCGCGAGCGCTCGGATGTCGTCGGCCTTGACGAACTTGCCGTCTTCGTTTCGGAGGAGGTTTTCGAGGAGGATCTTCAGGCTGAATGGGAGCCTGTCTGCGTTCCCGTTCGCGAGCTTGGAAAGGGAGTCCAGCCGAAAGATCGTGTACTGCCGACCCGCAACGTCCAGCGTTGATCGGCTACCGAAGGTGTTCGGATGCGTCATTTTGTTTTTTACCGAACTTGGCCGCGTCTTGCGCTGGCCAGTGGTGCGCGGAGCCACTGCCGAACTGACTTCGCGGCTCGGCAGGCTTCTCTAATCTAATACAAAGCATGGTCTTGCAGTTGTTTAGCCCGTCGCGCTAGCCTGTCTTTGTAGTCGGCTCGCTCGTAGGATCAACGGTGGTCTTTCCTTCGTGGGTGCCGCCCATCTCCAGCCGCGTCGCCTCGATTGCGAACGTCGGGCAATGGTGCACGAAATCACCGTCCGCCGGCGACCACTCGACAACGGGCGTGAGCGGGTACGCCTTCTGGTGTGAGTCCATCGCCATCACGTCGGGTGCGAGAGCAGTGCAGAGCGTGCAGCCGATGCACTTTTCTCGATCGACTGTGATCTGCATCGCCCTGCGGGGAAAGACGCCGATTCCCCACATGATGCATTCCTCGTAATGCTTGCAGGCCTCCATCGCCGCCGTGTAGCCCGCCTCCAGCAGCTCTTCGGTGTGGGAGAAGCTGAACCATCCGATGTGATTGACCTTCGGCCGGATCAGAATCATCGGCGGACGCGTCCAGGTCGCGAACGGCGCCAGCTGTAGCGCGTGCATCATCGTCGTCGCGGCGCGCACGTAGATCGACGCGAATCCAGCCGTCAGAATATCGTTTTCGGGCTCCAGATCGCTGGAGCCGGTGTCCACCGCAATCACCGCGTCCATACCGCGACCGGCGATCGAGACCGGGAGGTTGTCGAGCACGCCGCCGTCCACGCACAGCTTCCCGTTGATGATGCCCGGAGGGTAGAACCCGGGCAGGGCGCACGAGGCGTACACTGCATCGTTGACACTGACGTCACGCAGACCCGGCAATCCCCATACAATCTGCGAGCCGCGCTGAATGTCCACGGTGTTGACGAGCAGTGTCTTTTTCAGCTGGTCGAACCTCTTATCTCCAGCCACCGATTTCACGACGTTCCTCAGCGGCTCGTCGAGATAGATCGCGGGTGAGTGCTGGCGCTCAAGCAGCATACCCATTCGATTGAGACGGAAAAGATCGCGCCTCTTAAGCCCGCGGGCGCGATCGATCATCTCGGGGATGGCCATTCCCCGGGCGTACGCAGCTCCAATGAGCGCGCCGATGCTCGTGCCCGCGACGACCGTCGGCTCGATCCCGAGCTCCCTCAGCGCGCGAAAAACGCCGATGTGCGCAAAGCCTTTGAGCCCGCCGCCGCCGAGCACGAGCGCGATTTTATGCGACTTGCGTCGTTGCTTGGACGGAGACGGTCGTTTCAGGCTTCGTGGAGTCTGGCGGGCCATGCTAAGGTTGGGTGCGGGAAGTTATAATGTACTGACGTACACCACACACACAGAGTAAATCGATGACTCGTCCCACCGTTCTGCTCTCAGTCGCGCTCATCTCGATCATTTCCGCCTCGAGGACGCACGCGCAGACAGACGGCGCGCCCAGCCGGATCACTCCCCAGGAGATCGACGCGCACCTGCGCTTCCTTTCGTCCGACCTCCTCGAAGGCCGCGCACCAGCCACGCGCGGCGGACGACTCGCCGAAGAATACATCGCAACCCAGCTCCAGGCATTTGGCGTCAAGCGCGGCGTCGGAGATAGCTCTTACTTCCAGCGTGTTCCGATCGATGTCGTGAAATCGGACCCGGCAACCATCAAAGTCACTGCTTCAGGCAAAGCCAGCGCCAGCCTCCGCTTCACGGATGATGTCGTCGTGTGGCCCGGCTCCGCGACCGACGCCAGCTCCGCGCACGGTGAGCTCGTTTTCGTCGGATACGGGGCCGTTGCGCCAGAGTACAGGTGGGACGACTTCAAGGGCACCGATGTGCGCGGCAAAGTTCTGCTCGTTCTCGTCAACGATCCGCCCGCCACGGCCGACGAGCCGAATCTGTTCGGCGGGAAGGCCATGACCTACTACGGACGCTGGACCTATAAGTACGAGGAAGCAGAGCGCCGCGGCGCGGCGGGAATGTTGATCGTGCACACGACCGAGCGTGCGGGATATCCGTGGCACGTAGTAGTCAATTCGAATTCGACCGAGCACCGTATCCTTCCGCGCGATCCTTCTTTGCCAGCCCCGATCGGGGTGCGCGGCTGGATCACGGATAGCGCCGCGACTGCGCTCCTCGCCCAAGCGGGCCTCAGCATGACGGATCTCCGCAAGCGCGCCGAGTCCCGCGATTTCCGCCCGGTTTCAACTGGCATCATCATCGATGCGACTATGCGCAACAGCCTCCAGCACATGTCGGCGAATAACGTCGTCGGAGTCGTGCGAGGTATCGATCCAAAGGTGCGCGACGAGTACGTTGCGTACAGCGCGCACTGGGATCACTTCGGAATCGGTCCCGTCGTCAACGGAGACTCGATCTACAACGGCGCGGCGGACAACGCGTCCGGCGTCGCTTCGGTGCTGACCATTGCGCACGCCGCGGCGGAAGGAGTAAAGCCACGCCGATCACAGCTGTTCATTTTCGTCACCGCCGAAGAATCCGGTCTGCTCGGCTCCGCGTACTTCGGCGAACACCCGACCGTGCCCGTCTCGAAGATCGTCGCAGCTCTCAACATGGACATAGTGCCCCTCAATGGCCGCGTGCGCGATCTCAATGTCACTGGAGACAACAAGAGCTCGCTCGGACCCGCGCTCGCTCAGCTTGTGAAATCAGAGGGCATTCGAATTTCTCCCGACGCTCATCCGGAGCAGGGACACTTCTATCGCTCGGATCACTTCTCCTTCGCGAAGGCAGGAATTCCATCGGTCTCGATTGGGGGCGGCACGGATTACATGGGACGCCCCGCTGGTTGGGGCCTCGCGCAGTCGGAAGCCTACACGGCCCACCGCTACCATCAGCCGTCCGACGAGTATCGCCCCGATTTCGATCTGTGCGGTGCAACGCAGCTCGCCGAGATCGTGTTTCGCTTCGGACAGTCTCTCGGAAACGCGCGAACGGTCCCGACCTGGAACCAGGACGCGGAATTCAGAGCTGCACGCGACGCTTCTCGAAAGGGTCAGTGAGCCGGGGCCCCAGCGATTGGCAGTGAGTCCGGCGGAGAGCCAGCAGCGCGATCCACTGCTCGCCTTCAGAGCTGAATTCCCGATCCTCGAGAAGACGAACTATCTCGTTTCCAACTCGCTCGGGCCGATGCCGCGCACCGTTCCAGCGAAGCTCGCCGAGTACGCGCGGGACTGGGGCGAGCTCGGCGTAAGGGCGTGGGCGCGCGGGTGGTGGGAGATGCCGGTCGATGTCGGAAACGAGATCGCGCCGCTCATCAACGCGGGCAATGGCGAGGTGGTGATGATGCCCAACGTCACCATCGCGCAGACAGCAGTCCTCTCATCAATCGACTTTCCAAAGAGTCGCGACACCGTGGTCATGACGGAGCTCGACTTCCCATCGGTGCGTTACGCTTACGCGGAGATGGCGAAAAGGTTCGGAGCGCGCGTGGTGGTGGTACGATCGGAAGATGGACTCAGCATCGACCGCGACAAACTTCTCGCCGCGATAGACGAAAGGACGCGAATCGTTGCAGTGTCCCACGTTCTCTTCCGCAGCGCGTACCTCATGGATGCGGACGCGATTTGCCGGCGCGCGCACGAGATGGGGGCGCTCGTCTCGCTCGACTCCTTCCACGCGGTCGGAATCGTGCCGGTGGACGTGAAACGGAGCAACGTCGATTTTCTCACGGGTGGTGTGCTCAAGTGGCTGTGTGGCGGGCCGGGAGGCTGCTTCCTCTATGTCAGCCCCGCCGTGCGCGACGAGCTGAAACCCGCGCTCACCGGGTGGCAGGCGCACGCGCGCCCGTTCGCGTTCGAGGAGACGATGGAGTACACCTCGGGCGCCTTCCGCTGGCTGAATGGAACTCCCGTCATTCCCGCCCTCTACGCGGCGGCTGAGGGACCCAGGATCCTTCTCCGCGCCGGAATCGCTGCGATTCGGGAGAAGAGCATTCGTCTCACGTCGCGATTGATCGAGCTCGCCGACGAGCGAGGCTACTCCGTCAACGCTCCGCGCGATCCGGCGCAGAGAGGTGGAACCGTGGCGGTGGATGTTCCGCACGCCTACGAAGTGGCCCAGCACCTCCTCTCACAGAACATCCTCGTCGACTATCGCGTAGGCGCTGGTATCAGGATTGCCCCTCACTTCTTTACCCGGGAAGAGGAGCTCGACGAAGCGATCTATGAAATTGACAACTCTATCAGGAGTGGGAGCTGGCAGCGGTTCTCCGAGAAGATCGCGGTGGTCACCTGAACAGTGATCCCTCGGATGTTACTCCCTTGAACATAGTGGTGTCTAAAGAGTACAATAGACTATACTCGACTCCTTGGAGGGTGCGTCGTCATGCCAACACCTTTTTTGAGTTCTGAAGAGTACGACGAAAGAGCACATCAACTGTACAACGAAGGACAGTATGACGAAGCTCTGGATGTACTCCGCGAAGGACTCGGCCTCTACCCTAATTCGGTGGAGCTCCACATTGGAGTTGGCTACGCACACCATGCCCGCGAGGAATACGCCTGGGCGCGACGGAGCTTCGAGGAAGCGCTCGTTCTCGATCCGGACCACGAGGACGCGCTAGCCGGCCTCGGCGAGACACTGCTCAAGTTCGGCCAGCAGGAGCAGGCGTTGCGCAGCTTCCGCCACACCTTGGAATTAGGATACCAGGATGACGTCGAGCTGATGCTCCAGATAGGGCGCGCGCTTTTCCGCGAAGGGCTGATCGACGAATCCAAGCAGTTCTTCGAGATTGCCGCGCAGCAGACGCCCGACGCCGCGGAAGCCGTGTCTTGCATCGGGTACGCTGAACACAGGCTGGGCAACGATGAAAACGCGATCTCGACGCTCAGACGCGCGCTGCAGATGGATCCAGATCACACCGAAGCTCGCATCTACCTCGGCAACATCTTCTATGATCGCGGCGACTACGAGGCAGCGCTATATCACCTCGATCGGTCGACGCCCGAAGATCACTGGGACGAGCTCGGAATCTGGAGACTGATCGAGCTGAAGAAGATGATCTATCGCCTGCGCGACAACGATCCCGAGATCCGTCCGTGGGAAGACAGGCTTCGCGATCTCTCCGGCGAGCTGGACGACATCGATGAGATGCTCGCCGAAATCGAGGCGAAGCACATGGACGCGGCGCAGACGGAGGCAAAGGGGCAGCTCGAGCTGTTCGGCGCGCTCCTTTCCAGCTTCGCCGACGTCAAGGCGACGCCCGAATCCCACCGGATCAAGCTCGACGACGGAAACACCTTCGAGGGAACCTGGGAGGAGATCGTCGACAAGATGCGCGATGCAAATTGCCTCAAGGAGACTCCCAAGCCGGAGCAGGATGCAGAGAGCTTCATTCGTCGTAGTGCGAATGCCGGGCTTTTGCGCATCCTAAGGTGAGCCCGCAGAATTCCCAGGCGGCGCTCACCGCTTTGAACGGGGTTCGCCCCGTTCTCACTCACTTCGAAACTTCACGCGCGGCCGAAGATCTTGCCGCGGACATTATCGATCTCTGGACGGGCGCCGAAGCATCAATGCAGGCACTCGTCGGCAATTCGTCGCTCACCGGGCAGCAACTGATTCGGGCAGCCAGGCAGGCCGAGCTGATCACCCTCGACCAGGCGCACTCCCTCCTCGAGTTTCTCGCCGCGCGCGACCGCGCCAATCGCACGAGCTACAAGCCGACACAGGCGGATGGCGACGCCGCGCTCGAAGGATTCAGATCGCTGGAGTCCGCGCTCACGGGCAAGGCGCCGGTAAAACGCGCGACACCGTCGAGTCCGCTCCAGGCGGTCTACACGCCGCGCGCCGCCCAATCGCAACGCCAGTCGGCCTCTCCTCCGCAGCCTCCGCCGTCGCCGTACGCGCCCCCATCGTCTGGTGGGGGATACAGACAGCCTCCAACCTACGCCGGCAGAAAAATGTCCGGCCCCCCAACAATCGAGCAGCCACCACCGGGCTCATTTACGCCGGCTGGCGGAAGCGGGGCGGTAAGTGGAGGCGTAGGTCGCAGTAACGTCGAGCACGCGCTCGCGGCCGCGCAGGGTCGAAGTCGCATGCCGAAGTTGTCGCTGCCGGTTGTGATCGGCGCAGCCGTGATTCTCGTTTTCATTGTTGGTATCTGGTTCGCCTTTCGACGCGGCGGGTCCAGCGGCGACGCAATGACAACTGGAATTACCGCGATGACAAGCGGGCAGCGCGAGAAGGCGCGCGGTGAATTCGCGCAGGCGGTAAAGGACGATCCGACAGCCGCGAGGCCGCACGTATATCTCGCCCGAATCTCGCGCGACGAGGGAGATCTGGCGTCGGCCCGCGCCCAGCTCGATACGGCCCTGCGTCTCGATCCGAAGAACGAACTTGCTTTGCGAGAGATGGGACTCGTTCTGTTCGCCAGCAAGCAGTATGATCTTGCGCGAAGGTTCTTCGTGCGCGCCGTACAAGCTGACACACAGGATCGCGCAGCGCAGGGTTACCTCGGCTGCGCCCTGATGCGACTGGGTCGCGCGCAGGAAGGGACCAACTTCATCAACAAGGCTGGCAACGGTTCCTGGCAGTCGTGCCTCCAACCTCTAACGTC
>CATPBN010000255.1 GCA_955652635.1 uncultured Gemmatimonadaceae bacterium | reverse complement strand
TGGCTGGCGACACACGCGTACTCACCGGCGGAGATCTTCTCCTTCACGACATCGGACGGCGTGCACATCGATGGCAGCATGGTCAAGCCCGTACCATTCGATCCGAACAAGCGCTATCCAGTAATCTTTGCCGTCTACGGCGGTCCCGGCTCACAGGACGTATACGACGCGTTCACCAGCAGCGGTTGGACACAGTGGTTGGCGCAGGAAGGCTACCTAATCGTTGACGTCAACAATCGCGGCAACAACAATTACGGCAGCGCGTTCATGAAGGTCGCCTACAAGCAGCTCGGCAGGTACGAAGCGCTCGATTTCGCCGAGACCGCGAAGTACCTCGCGAAACAGAGCTATGTGGATCCCAAGCGGGTCGCAATCACCGGCACCAGTTACGGCGGCTACTCGGTGGTGTACACGATGGAGATGTATCCTGAGCTGTTTCCGGTTGGCGTCGCGAACTCCGCGGTGGCTGACTGGCGCCTCTATGACTCCATTTATACGGAACGCTACATGGGCCTTCTCACTGACAACCTGAAGGGCTACGTCGAGAGTTCGCCGGTCGAGCAGGCGGCGAAGATGCGCGGGAAGCTTCTGCTGATCCACTCCATGATGGATGACAATGTTCACCCACCGAATACGATGCAGCTTCTGACGGCTTTGACGAATGCAGGACGAGATGCGGATTTGAGGATCTATCCACCGGGGCGTCACGGCGCCGCCTACAACGCCCAGAGCTCCCTTCTGATCCGGCAGGTGACCGACGAGTACCTCGCCCGTTACCTCAAGGCCGGTAGCCCTCCAGCGCTCGCACCCGCCCATTAATCCCGAGCAAAGAAAACCGGCGCTGGTATCCAGCGCCGGTTTTTCAGTTGGTGCCTTACTCAATTGCGACTATCGATGCGACTTCGCGTCCTTCCGGGCGTCGCGAGCATCCTGACGTCTATCCTTGCGATCGGTGCGGATATCCTTGCGGTCCGCCACCAACTCCTTCTTGTCGGCCTTGACTTCCTGCTTGTTGCCGGCCTTGATGTCGGACTTCAGGTCTTTGCGATCGGTGCGGACTTCCTTCCTGTCGGCGCGGATTCCGCGCGTGTCGCTGCGAGCATCCTTGCAGTCTGCGGTCGCTGCCGGGTGATTCTTGCACCATGCCGCGAGCTGTACTCTCGTGGGGTGTGCCGCAACTTTCTTTGCGGCCTGAGCCGACGCAGTGCTGCTGACTGCGAGAACCAGAGCGGCAACGAACGCCGCGATCTTCGCCTTGGACATCTGTATCTCCTTCCTCTCTCGAGGCTCGGTTACGGGTGGGCGCATTCGCGCACCGTTCAGCTTGAGAGACGCGCCATCTGGTCCGATGTTAACAAGCAGTGGAATCAACCCGGCCTGCGGTTTTCGTTCGGTCTGAGAAAGGTCACAGATACATGTAGGTGCATCCATGCTTTTGCGCCTGGTTGACTGCGACGACCATCGCCGGAACCAGGAAAATGCCCGGAAGCATGTTTGCCTCGAATTCCTGGCGCAGATCCGCGCTTTTTGCGCCTCCCAGTAGCCCCATGAAGACGTTGAACGCGTTGTTGCAAAGTATGAACACTGCGCCGCGCTGCTGCAGCGCCGATATTGAGGTGTCGGCCGGAATGGAAATGGGCGCGCCGCTGAGGGAAAGGCTGGCGGCCCCAGCGGGTGCCGTATAGAACACGTTCGAGGTTGCCGGAGCGTTCGCCCCATCCATTGCCTTGAGAACTTTGCCAATCTCGTACTTCTTCCACATCGCGTCGTTGAAGGCGAGCAGTGTGGTGAAACCGTATAGACCGACCACTGCGGTGGCTTCGGGGTGAGTCACGTGGTAGGTGTCGCGCAGTGTGTTGAGATAGTTGCGGACGTGCAACAACCCCATGCCGTTCTGGTGGGCGGGCATGTCGAAGAACTGACGATGTTTTCCCGTCACCGATTCAAGCCACTTGTCACTCGGAGTGATATCGGCAGCTGTCCGGCGTTCCGCGGCGAACACTTTCGACAAAGAGCCGGTGAGACCAAGCGCGACCGCGCCGGCGGCGAGTCTGCCGAGGAACGCTCTACGCTCCGGGAGCGATGATTCAGTCATGTGAATCCTCCTTTGAGATGTGGTAATCGGCACCCTCGGGTTTCCCGCCCTTGGGCCAATCGTGGACCTTCCTGGGAAAATCGGGACGCGGCCGGGTGTTGATGTATGTAGCCACGTCGAATGCTTGCTGCTCTGTGAGCTGCTGGGCGCGGTCAATGGGCATGAGAGCGTGGATGAAAGAAGCGGCGGTGATAATGTTCGCCATGCCGGCGCCGACGTTGTAGGAGTGCGCTCCCCACAGCGGCGGCGCGAGTGCCGTACCCTGACCATTCGCTCCGTGGCACCGAGTGCAGGTGGAGGCGAATATGGCCACGCCGCGCTTGAGATCACCATTTGCGGGTTTGAGCCGCGCGAGCCCTTGACCCTCCATCTGCGCCCCGACCGGGATTCCGTTGGACAAGAACGCGAGATATGCAACGATATCGTCCATATCTCGGCCAGACGGCGCGAGCGCTTTGCCGTTCATGCTTCGCTCGAAGCAGTCGTTTATCCGATCCTCGATGAGATCGATTTTTCCGCTTCGCGCTCGATACTGCGGGAATCGCGCGTAGCTGCCCACCCAGGGCATGGCGTTCGGGCGAAGTCCATTGTCGAGATGACAACTCGCGCATCGAAGGGAGTTGCCGACATTGCGTGGCAGGCTGTCCCGTGTCGCGAGAAGAATCGCGCGGCCTCGCAGCGCCGATACGCGGAGAGCACTATCGCGGAGTTCGGCGTCGGAAGGAACGCGGAATGGCACCCGCCTCGGTGTCGGAGACTGGTGGGCGGCAACTCCCGCCTGTGGGTGCGCGCGACTGGCTGGGACGACCAGCGCCAGGCTTGAAACAACACCAGCAGTGAATGAGATCCGAGTCGACAGCGTTGCTCCCGGGCGGTGGAGCCTGTTGGTGACGCTCTTCGCCCTCGGATTTATGAGGCTGTGGCGGTCTGCGCAAGAGAAATCCTTGCTCTCACCGCTGTCTGCTCAGTCTGCCCTGATTGGGTGCTCGGTTCGCATGTCGGAGCGGCCCGTCGTTCGCGCGCTCGTGACGCCCCGGATGGATGTCACGACGTCTTCGACCATCCCATCGATTCGCGAGTGAAACGCCTGCGTGGCACCCGCGATCAGCGCCGCCACTACGCCGTCAAGCGCGTAGCCGAGTTTGCTACCGGT
>CATPBN010000254.1 GCA_955652635.1 uncultured Gemmatimonadaceae bacterium | reverse complement strand
GTCGTGAGCGAGCCGGCCACTCCTGCGGCCAAAGCGCTAATCGAGCTTGCTCGCCGGCTGGGCGGGCTGCTCGCCGGTAGCCATGCGGCCGGGGTGCCCGCTTAGACGGCTACTGCGTTCTTCCTGGGCCTCGAGCGCCACCAGGAGAGTATCACCGCGCCGAATCCGGTAGCGACGGCGACGAGTGTCACGGAGAACGCCAACACGCGCAGTACAGAGCCGAGAATCGGGAACCAGGTGAAAGCGGCCGCGACAATCCAGAGTGCGCTGAACGCGAAGATTCCGGTGAACAGATACTGAAGCTGCTCGCCGGCGGGAGTTTCACTTTGCGATTTGTGCGAGATCGCGATTCCCGCAACGTGTGCGACCGCCAGGAATCCAAGGATCGCGATGCCACCGACGGCGACGAGGAACGCGGCAACGCCGATCGGGATGAAGAAGACTCCGATGATCGTGATGGCCATGGCGATGCAGAGCGCGATCAAGGCGGGGACCGTCGCGAGCCCAGCCAGGACGCCGGTAAGGAGCGAGCGTCCTGTCTCACTTGTGACGATTTCGACCGCGCGCTTGAAGTAGTCGCGCATGAAGAAGAGAACGAATGCGCCAAGCAGAAGGAGGACGACGAGCCAGACGATGGCGGACACGAGCGATCCAATCGTCGTCCGTGGCCGTGCGCCAAAGCTCACGGAGGATCGGTTGTGCGTAGGCCCGATATCCTTGATCACACCAAGGATCGAGCCACCTTCATTTCGCACATGACCCATTACCGCGACGGCACCCCCCCGGACGCGTCCGCCTTCGTGGACGGTGACATCGCCGAGGAACGCGGTGGCGGCGCCGTCTACGTTGCCGTAGACGTCGAGATTTCCACGAAATGCCATCACCGACCCCGAGATCGTACTACCGGCGGGAATCACGAGGTCACCGGTCCTGACCAGCGCGTAGTTCCGGAAGACGTTGAGTCGGGATCCGTCGCGCTGTTGAGCGGCTGCATCCTGCGCGGAGACTGCCACGAGCACGAGTGAGGCTCCAAGCAGGATGGATTTCATCACGCAGCCTTGCGTTTGGCGATGTGGGCCGCGGTCCGAATGGCGGCGTATCCGCCGAACAGTCCGACAGCGAGTGTCAGATAGAGGAGAACTGCTCCAAGCGCACCTGCCTGGAGGAAGGCGATGGTGTCAGACCCGAGAACCAGCGCGCCGACCTCAGCACCGACGGCGGCTATGACGAAGGCGTACTGGCTCGCGGCCGCGCTCAGAACGGCGGTGAGGACATCGATCTCGAAGAACATGAATGCGGCGGCGGCGAGGAGACCGACACCGACTACAGCTTTCGCTGTTCCGCGAACCAGGCCGCCGCTTCGACGCCGAACGAGCGCCTGTCCACCCTGCTGCAGCTCGAGGTGCCTGGAAGCGATGACGGGAGCCACGCCCTGGGCGGGCTGGAGACGGTCTATTCTGGAGATGACACGATCGGCAAAATCACGGGATGGCGACAAATACGGCAGACGCTGGAGCTCCGCCGCGATAGGGACAAACTCTTCGTCGAAATCGTGCTCGATCATGGTTCCCTCACGTATGACCTACGGGGTCTGGCCGGGGTTGGTTTCAGCTTTTTCGAGCAAATTTTGCCTGCAAAAACAGGGGTCATCGGAGGTCCCCCAGGTATTCCCTGAGCTCCTGCCGCGCCCTGTGGATGTACGTCTTCACCGTGCCGAGAGGGAGCTTCACGATCTCAGCGATTTCGTCGTACGAGTAATCCTCGACGTGACGCAGGATGATGCAAGCGCGGTATTCGGGGCGAAGCTTGGCAATCGCGCTCTCGATCTGGGCCCCGAGCTCTCGCGATTCCAGCTCTTCGAGCGGAGATTCGCCCCCGCTCGTGACCGTTACCGCCGTCGCGCGCGCCCGCTCGGCGGTAATGGCATCGGGTGATCCCTCGATGCTGATCGTATCCACCTGCCGCCGACGCAGATGATCGATGGTGATGTTGTTGGCGATCTTGAACAGCCAGCTGGAGAACTTGAACTCGGGCCGGTAGCGATCGATGTTGTTGAGAACCTTGATGAACGTTTCCTGCGCGAGGTCTTCCGCGGTCTCGTTGTCGCGCACCATGCGGCATATGAGCGAAAAAACGGGTCGCTCATAGCGCTTGATCAGCTCGCGATAGGCGTCTTCACGCCCTTCCTGGGCGAAGACGACCACCTGCTGGTCGGATACGTCGGTGTAGGACTTGGGCGTCATTGAGGAAGCGCGGGTAAGATAGCTTGCCCCGCGCACTGTTGCCGGGCAACTTTGGAAGCATGCTGGCCACTGACATAGACAGGGCGACCGCCAGTGCCGCCGCTGCCGGTGGCGCCGAGAAGCGCGCGTACGTCAAGAAGATCTTCTCGGAGATTGCCCCTCGGTACGATCTCCTCAATCACGTCCTGAGCCTGAACATCGACCGCCGATGGCGGCGCAAGGCGATCGCGCAGCTCAAGGTCGAGCGAAACCTCGCGGGAGCGTACCTGGATCTGTGTGCGGGAACTTTGGATGTCGCAGACCAGGTTTCGAGGCTGGCCGGATTCAAGGGTCTCGTTATAGGAGCCGATTTCGCCGAACCGATGCTACAGGCGGGTGCGGGAAAGGTGGTCAGATCGAGAGTTGCGCCGGTCGCCGCGGACGCCGTGGAGCTGCCAATCGCCTCCGGTTGCCTCGCCGGTGCGATCGTGGCATTCGGAATAAGGAACGTGGCCGGACTCGATCAGGCTCTGAAAGAGGCATTGCGCGTCCTCGCGCCCGGAGGACGGTTTGTCATACTCGAATTCTCTACGCCGCGAGCTCGCGCGCTGCGATCACTCTATCTGTTCTATTTCCGCAATGTGCTCCCTCTCATCGGCAGGCTGGTGAGCGGGCATCGCACCGCTTACACGTACCTGCCGCGCTCGGTCGCGAACTTTCCCGTCGAAGAAGAGCTTGCGGAACGATTGCAGATCGCAGGCTTCACGGGGGTGCACTGGTCGAGCCTCTCGTTTGGAATCGCAGCCATCCATACCGGCGAACGCCCCGTCCCGGGAAGACATGAGTCTCGATAACATCTCGCAATTTCTATCGGCCATCGATCGCGCCGGCGAGCTGGTGCGGATCAGCGAGCCAGTGAAGGCGCGCCTCGAGCTGTGCGAGATCGCGGACAGAGTGATGAAACAGCCCCGAGGGGGGAGTGCCCTCTACTTCGAAAACGTCGTCCTGGACAATGGCGAGCGCTCGCAGTACCCGGTCGTGATCAATCTCTTCGGCTCGATGCGGCGGATGTCGCTCGCATTGGGCGTCGAGGATCTCGAGGATGTTGGGCAGCGTATAACGGAGATGCTCGATCTCAACGTGCCGGAAGGGATTTTTGGCAAGCTGTCGATGCTGCCGAGGCTGCTGGAGCTGGGAAAGTTTCCGCCTCGCACGCGAAGTGGAAAAGCGGCATCGCAGGAAGTGGTGCTCAAGGGCGACGACGTCGATCTCTCGAAGCTGCCGATTATTACATGCTGGCCTGAGGATGGGGGACCATACATCACGCTGCCGATGGTGATCTCGAAGGATCCCACCCGCGGCATCCGCAATGTCGGCATGTATCGTGTGCAGGTGCTCGGCCCGCGCACGCTGGCGATGCACTGGCAGCGCCACAAGGTAGGCGCGGCCCACTGGCGTGAGATGGCAGAGAAGGGCGAGCGAATGTCGGTCGCCATTGCGATTGGGGCTGATCCCGCATCGGTGTACTCCGCATCGGCTCCGCTTCCACCGACAATCGACGAGTTCCTGTTTGCCGGATTCCTGCGCAAGGCGCCCGTGACTCTCACCAAGGGCGTCACCGTCGATCTCGAAGTACCGGCGGAGGCGGAGTTCGTGATCGAAGGCTATATCGATCCCGCCG
>CATPBN010000253.1 GCA_955652635.1 uncultured Gemmatimonadaceae bacterium | reverse complement strand
GCGGATCAGGTATTAGGAGGAGGATATTCCGCGCACGCGCTCTTTCGACTCGGGGCAGCAGATCTCTCTCCCAACGGTGAGCTGTCACTCGATCGCACCGACGGTCGGCGCACTATCGGTGTCGGTGTCTACCGTCGTCTGGTTGCATCCAACGACTGGGGTGACCCGCTTGGCTTCAGCAGCTCTCTGTCAGCGCTCTTCTTCGGACGCGATGAAGGATTCTACTACCGGACGTGGGGCGCGGAACTGAAGGGGCAGAAGGATTATGGGCTCATCAACACCTGGCGGCTTTTCGCCGAGCAGCATTTCGACGCCACGGTCAAGACGGAATTCTCCATCGCGCATCCCAGCGGTGTAAAGGGCAAGCTCACGAACATTGATGCGGTGAACGGAAAGATCGTCGGTCTCGCAGTAGGGCATCACTCATCGTTCGGGCTCGATCCGCACGGATTCCGCGCGCTGACCGACGTCAAGCTCGAGGGCGCCGCGGGGACCTTTGATTATTCACGTGGATCCGTGCAGACGACCTTGTCCCATGGATTGGGCCACGCAGTTGACGGAGCGTTGACACTAGGGGGCGGTACCTCGGGCGGACAACTGCCAATACAGAAGCAGTTCTTCCTCGGCGGCGTTCAGACGGTGCGCGGTCAGAGAGCTGGCGCAGCGATCGGCGATTCCTTCTGGATGACGAGCGCCGAGCTCGGCACGGGATGGCCGGGTTTCCGTAAGATCGTCTTCGGCGATCTCGGTTGGGCTGGGAGCCGTACCAACTTTGCGCACCCGGGGCGTCCGTTGAGTGGTGCCGGTGTGGGCGCGTCGTTCATGGACGGCCTGGTTCGCGTCGACGTCGCCAAAGGCATCTACCCCGAGAAAGCCGTGCGGACGAATCTGTACGTCGAGGCGCGGTTCTAATCTCTTGGTTACCTAGACATCGCTGTTTGGGTCGAGGCCGGGTGTCCTCTTCGGCGACGACGGGCGCTGGTCGGAGCTTGAAGGTTTCACGAACTCGGACGGGGAAGGAGGGAAAGCATCCTCGTAGGCGGCGTCTCGCGTAGCAAGACTCGCGCGAATTGCCCTCGAAGCTCTAACTCCTCAAAGATCCAGCGAGGCTAGGTGGGTGTAAGCGAGTAGCCGCCGAAGAGGATACTCTCCCGACTGATCAGCGCCGAGATCTCGAAATCAAGATGCTTACTCCTCGGACATGAACGGATAGCGATAGTCGGTCGGCGGGGAGAAGGTCTCCTTGATATTCCGCGGGCTGATCCAGCGGACGAGATTGAGCTTCGAACCGGCTTTGTCATTCGTTCCCGAGCCGCGTGCACCCCCGAATGGCTGCTGTCCGACGACTGCGCCGGTGGGCTTGTCGTTGATGTAGAAATTTCCGGCCGCGTTGCGCAGAGCCAGCGCCGCCTGCCTGATCGCGTCGCGATCCCTGCTGAATATCGCGCCCGTCAGCGCGTAGGGAGAAGTCTCATCGACGATCCGAAGCGTCTCCGCCCACCTGGAGTCCGGATAGACGTGTACAGTTACAACCGGGCCGAAGATCTCCTCACAGAGCAGGCGGTAACCCGGGTCTTTCGTCTCGATAAGCGTGGGCTCGATGAAGTAACCGTCCTCGCCACGAGCGACTCCGCCTGCGACCACCGTCGCGTTCTTGCGACCGTGCTCCAGATACTCCCCGATCTTGGTGAATGCCTTCTTGTCGATCACCGCACCGATGAAATTCCGGAAGTCAGCAACATCTCCGACGCGAAGCTCCTTCATAATGGCGACGGTGCGATCGCGCACTTCGGGCCAGATTGATTCGGGGATGTAGACTCTGCTCGCCGCAGAGCACTTCTGCCCCTGGTACTCGAACCCTCCGCGGGCGATCGCGACGGAAAGCGATACCGGATCGGCTGAAGGATGCGCGACGATGAAATCCTTGCCGCCAGTCTCGCCGACGATCCTCGGGTACGATTTGTAGCGCGACATGCTGGCGCCGATGGTCTTCCACATGTTGTTGAAGACCGCCGTGCTGCCGGTGAAGTGCACGCCGGCGAGATCGCGATTCGAGAGCAGCTTGTCCGAGATCATCCCCGGATCTCCGGGAACGAGGTTGATGACGCCCGGAGGAAGTCCGGCTTCCTCGAGCAGTTTCATTATGTAGTGCGCGCTCAGGATCGCGCTCGACGCGGGCTTCCAGACTACGGTATTTCCCATCAGCGCCGGTGCAGTCGGAAGATTTCCGGCGATCGACGTGAAGTTGAAAGGTGTCACTGCGTAGACGAATCCCTCGAGCGGACGGTAGTCGAGCTGATTCCACATCGTCCGATCGCTGAGCGGCTGCTCGTCGTACAGGCTCTGCGCGTAGTGCGGATTGAATCTCCAGAAGTCGATCAGCTCGCACGCGGCATCGATCTCCGCCTGGAAGGCAGTCTTCGACTGGCCAAGCATCGTGGCCGCGTTGAGCGTCGCTCTCCAGGTCGTCGCCAGCAGCTCGGCCGCCTTGAGAAAGACGGCGGCGCGATCTTCCCACGCCCAATTTGCCCAATCCTTTGCCGCGTGTTGAGCAGCCTTCACAGCAAGGTCCACGTGCTCGGGGCCGGCGCGATGCCAACTGGCCAGAACGTGCCGATGATTGTGTGGCATCACCGATTCGGCCAGCGCCCCGGTGTGTACCTCGTTTCCGCCGATGATGAGAGGGATATCCACTCGCTCATTCGACATCGACTGGAGGCGAGCCTTGAGCTCAGCGCGCTCCGGTGATCCCGGTACATAGGTTTTTATCGGCTCGTTGACCGGTGGAGGAACTCGGCGATTTCCGTTGAAACCGGACAGGGTGCGCGCCGCCATCTCGGGCGAAACGCTTTCAGCGCCGAGGTTGTCGTCGCTGCTGGAAGCGCCGGACGAGTTGGGTGCGACGGATGTCGAGCGCGCGGGACGGACTGCAGAGGCGGACATTCCTGAGTTCCTCGAGATGGCGGGCGGAACAACCCTCGAAAGATATGGCGTGCTGCCTCAAAACCCACCCCTGCGGTTTGCCCGATGCTCTCCGATGCCCTCGCAGAGAGGTCGCTGGTCTTCTCCCCCCTCGTGCGGCCGAGTAATGTGGGCGAATGAGATACAGATCAAGGTTCGCGCTGGTGCGGTCCGCTGGCGTGGCGATGTCCTGCCTATCTGCGTTGCTCGTGATCGCATGTGTGGCTGAGCCCGTCGAATGGGGTGACGTCAGCTACCGCGAATCGAAGCTGGGCGATCCTGACGCGCAAAGCTCGATCCTCGGCGCCAGTCTTCCGTCCATCAGCGGAGCCGTCGCTCATTGTCTCCGCTCGATTCGCACTGTGAGCGCTGACTCAGATCTCTTTCGGGTGTGGTGGACGGCGCGGAGCGACAGCAGCGTCGTGCTGGCGATGCAGCACTCTCCTGATCGCGGCCCGAGTTGGGACAATCCCGTCATCGTAGAGACCCGCGACTACGGCCGCCGGGCATGTGATCGACCCGCGCCGGGAATCTTCTACGACCCGCGACGCGGATATCTCCACCTCGTCTACTTCATCGAGGCGAAGGACGGCGCGGGTGTTTTCTTCGCGCACTCGATGGACAAGGGTGGAATGTTTCACTCACCCGTCCCGGTGGTTTACGGCAACGCGCCAGTGGCAGCGAGCGTTGCGGCGAATGGCGACAGCGTCGTCGTCGTCTTTGAAGATCCAAATGCCATGACGCCCAGGATCGGGATCGTGCTGTCGCATTCTGCAGGACACATGTTCGAGGCGCGGGGAGAGGCAACTCCGGACGACGTGCCGGCCGTCGAGCCCTGGGTCACGCTCGATCATCGGAACGTCACGGTCTGGTGGAAGCCCGGGGAGAATGCTGCCGGAAAGTCCGGAAACCGGATCGGGTACCGCGGCGGGGTCTGGCGGTGACCAGGTCTTCCGCGAGAAAGCGAGAGACCTGCTATTGCTTGGTAGACACCTGTGCCTTGTTCGTCGTATCGAGCCGGTCCCTGATTTCCGGAGGAAGGCTCACCCACTGCTCCCGGCGAAGGAGTTTTTCCGCTCCAGCCACCGCGCGCTCGGTGTTACCAGCTGCTTCCTCCAGCATGATCGCGACGCTGCCTGCCATCTGAGTTGCGTCGCCCGCCGCCTGGGATTTTGCCAGCAGCACTCTGATGTTCTTGTAGATGCGAGTGTTGTCCGCCTGAAGTGTGTCGGCGAGATCGCTTAGTCCCACGATCTGTACCGCGCTCAGATGCAGGGTGTCCTTGAGCGCAAGAATCTCCGATACCGGATTCGGAACCGTCGCGTCGAACTTGAGAGCCTGTTCCGGCTGAGGCGCGGCCGCCGCCTCCGAGCCAGAGATCTCCACCACTGAAAGCGCCAGCGGCGTGCCGCCGAACTGAACATCGACGGTCATTTCTTCGGCGCCAGCGGTTCGCCGGGTGATCCTCCGCTGCACCGGAGCGAAACCCATGTGCTTCACCAGCAGGTTGTACTCTGGCGCAGTCTCCGGAAAATAGATCTTGTAGCGACCTTCGGTATCGGTCACGTACGAGCGCGTCACGCCGGTGCGCCGCGATGTCGCGCCGACCTGTGCTTCCGCCACGGGTCTACCAGTAAGATCCGTAACGCGTCCCGTGAGGACATCGCTCCCGGGGTTGGACTGTGCCTGAAGGGCCGCTGGTATCAGGCAGAGCAGAGAGAGGCGAACAGTAAGATCTCGCATGGTCCAGCGAAGAATACGTTTCTATTATCAAGCTTCGTGCGGCCGGTTGCAACACCCACAGGGATTTTGCGGCGCGGATTCACGGTAGAGTAATTGCAACGGCGAGCGACATGACTCGATACCTCGGTGCGCATACTATCGACAACGGCGGCATCCACATGGCCGT